>JAQTSL010000010.1 GCA_028711355.1 Rhodoferax sp. | reverse complement strand
CTGGGCGCTGCGTACGGCTCGCAGGCGCCACCAGAACTGCGCCATCGCCGCGTGCACGCTCTGCACCAGCGGACCGCTGGCGCGTACCGCAAAATCCAATCGCGGCGCGCTCAACACACCGTAATTCGGGTCCAGCCAGTCGTCCATCACGTTGATGCCGCCACAATACGACACCTGCCCATCAATCACACACAATTTTCGGTGCAAACGCCGCCAGCGGCTGGGTATCAACAGTCCCCAGCGTCCCAGCGGCGAGAAGATTTGCCATTGCACACCGGCGTCTGCCAGGCGCTCTGGCCAAGGCGAAGGTAGCGCCGGTGTGCCAACGCCATCGACCGCCACAAACACCGACACACCGCGCCGCGCCGCGCGCTCCAGCGCCAGTGCCACCTGCTCGCCAGTACCGCCCACATGAAAGATATAAGTTTCCAGCCGCACCTCGTGCGCGGCGCGGTCGATGTCGTCGATCAACGCCGGGAAAAATTCACGCGCACCTTCAAGTAGCGTGAGCTGATGCCCGGCCAGATAGTCAGGCATTTGGTTGCCCCGCCACCCCAAGCGCAAACTCGGCAATCAGCGGCAGGTGATCCGACATACGCCACCAAGCTCTTCCGTGGGGCACCACAACGCCCAGCGGCTGCAAGCCGCGGGCAAACACATGATCAAGCTGCGCCAACGGCAGGCGTGACGGAAATGTGGGTGACGCGCGCCCCGGCCAACTGTGCAAGCCGGTAGCTGCCAGCGCGTCATGCAGGCGTGCACTGTCTTCATTGAAGTCGCCCGCGATCAGCACCGTCGCATCAGCGGGAATCTCACGTTCCACAAATCGCAGCAACTGCGCTACCTGACGCGCCCGGCTTGCCGAAACCAAGCCCAGGTGCACCACCAGCACATGCACCACTTGGTCATAGACCTGTAGCCGCACGTGCAGCACACCGCGCTGCTCGAAGCGATGGTCAGAGATATCTTCATGCTGTTGCGACAACACGGGCCAGCGCGACAGCAGCGCATTGCCATGCTCGCCATGGCGAGTGACGGCGTTGGTGCAATAGACCGCGTCGTACCCCAGTGGCGCCAAAAAACTGGCTTGCTGTTGCGCCGGCCAATGCGCAAAATGCTTTTGCTCACGCCGGTTCAGGCTACGAACTTCTTGCAGGCAAACCAGATCTGCGTCGAACGCCTCCACAGCAAGTCCCAGGTTATGAATTTCAAGCCGACGCAGCGGGCCAACACCTTGCACCCCTTTGTGGATGTTGTAGGTAGCGACCCGCAAAATACCGTCACGTACCGTCATGCGGCCCCCTTGGCCTGCACCATACGCGGTAACAACAGGCACGCCTCGGCGTTGGACGATGAAAAACACGCATCAGCGGCCTGCACCCAGGGCAGCCACTGGTAGTCGGTGTGCTCACGCGGGCTCAGACTAACGCAGGTGCCTTGTGGCACTTCCAGCCCAAACACGTGTTCGGTGTTGAAGAAAACGCCAGGTGCGTAGCGACCGCGCCACTGCGGATAAATCTCATAGAGGTTTTCCAGATGCCAGTCGTGCAAGCTGGCCGCAAGTAGCGTGCCGTGGCGGCAGTCAATGCCGGTTTCCTCCAACACCTCACGTCGGGCGGTCTGCTCAAAAGACTCGTCCAAGCTATCCTTGCTGCCGGTCACCGACTGCCAAAAGCTTGTTGCGTCGGCGCGCTTGATCAGCAACACCTCAAGCGCTGGCGTGTAGATCACCACCAGCACCGATTCAGGAATTTTGTGGGCAGACGTTATGGACACGCCTTGACCGCGTCTGCGTTACGCAGACGGATGTGCAACTCTCGCAACTGCTTCTCATCAACCAGCGACGGCGCCTGCGTCAGCAAGCATTGGGCACGCTGGGTTTTGGGGAAGGCGATCACGTCGCGAATGGATTCGGCACCTGTCATCAGGGTGATGATGCGGTCCAGCCCAAACGCCAGCCCACCATGCGGCGGCGCACCGTATTGCAGCGCGTCGAGCAAAAAGCCAAACTTGATCTGCGCCTCTTGCGGCGTGATCTTGAGCGCATCAAACACTTTTTTCTGCACCTCGGCGCGGTGGATACGCACCGAGCCGCCGCCCATTTCCCAACCATTCAGCACCATGTCGTAACCCTTGGAAATGCAACGCCCGGGGTCGGTCACCATCAGGTCTTCATGACCATCTTTGGGCGCGGTAAAAGGGTGATGCACGGCCATCCAGCGGTCGGACTCGTCGTCGTATTCAAACATTGGAAAGTCCACCACCCACAGCGGCGCCCAACGGTCTTCAAACAACCCGTTCTTTTTGCCAAACTCGCTGTGCCCAACCTTGATACGCAAGGCACCGATGGCGTCGTTGACAATTTTTTCCTTGTCAGCGCCAAAAAACAGCAAATCACCGTTTTGCGCGCCGGTGCGCGTGAGGACGGCCGCCAAGGCTGCGTCGTGCAGATTCTTGACGATCGGGCTTTGCAGACCCTCGCGCCCCTTGGATGCGTCATTGACTTTGATCCAGGCCAACCCTTTGGCGCCGTAGATCTTGACAAATTCACCATAGTTGTCGATCTCGCCACGCGTCAGGCCGTGACCTTCTTTACCACCACCGGGCACGCACAGCGCCACCACGCGGCCACCCTTCATGTTAGCGGCACCCGAGAACACCTTGAAATCAACGTCCTTCATCACGTCGGTCAGCTCGGTGAACTCCAGCTTGACACGCAGGTCGGGCTTGTCCGAGCCAAAGCGGTGTGCCGCTTCCTGGTACGTCATGACCGGAAATTCGCCCAGATCGACACTCAGTGTGCTCTGGAACACGGTCTTGATCATCTCCTCGAACATGGCGCGAATGTCTTCTTCGGTCATGAACGAGGTTTCGATATCGATCTGGGTGAACTCAGGCTGGCGGTCAGCGCGCAGGTCTTCGTCGCGGAAGCATTTGGTGATCTGGTAGTAGCGATCAAACCCGGCCACCATCAGCAACTGCTTGAACAACTGCGGGCTTTGCGGCAAGGCAAAGAAATGGCCGTCGTGCACCCGGCTAGGCACCAGGTAGTCACGCGCGCCTTCAGGGGTGCTCTTGGTCAGCATCGGGGTTTCGATATCGACAAAGCCGTGCCCGTCCAGAAACTTGCGTACCTCCATGCTGACGCGGTAGCGCAGCATCAGGTTGTTTTGCATGTAAGGGCGGCGCAAATCGAGCACCCGATGCGTCAGGCGCGTCGTCTCAGACAGATTTTCCTCGTCCAGTTGGAACGGTGGCGTCACCGACGGATTGAGCACCGTCAGCTCGTGACACAACACCTCGATCTTGCCGCTCCTGAGGCTGTCGTTGACGGTACCCTCGGGCCGGGCCCGCACCAAGCCCTTGACCTGAATGCAAAACTCGTTGCGCAGGTCTTCGGCCACCTTGAACATATCAGCCCGGTCCGGGTCGCACACCACCTGCACGTAGCCTTCACGGTCACGCACATCGACAAAAATCACGCCGCCGTGGTCGCGCCGACGGTTGACCCAGCCACACAAGGTCACCATTTGCCCGAGCAAAACCTCGGTCACCAAACCACAATAATGAGAACGCATTGTCATAAAACTACTTTCCGTCACCGCCATCCAAAGCGGCAGAGTTGTCAAAAAAACTAGCGCACAACCGGCGCAGCGCCTGCACTGGGAGCCACCGAACCCATCGAAATCACATACGTCAGCGCCTCATCGACGCTCATCTTTAGCTCAATCACCTCACTGCGTGGCAGCAACAGAAAAAAACCGCTGGTCGGGTTCGGCGTAGTCGGCACATAGACGCTGATGTAGTCGCCGGCCAAATGGCTAGCCACCTCGCCGCCGGGGGTACCGGTCTGGAACGCAATGGTCCAGGCCCCTGCACGCGGATACTGCACCAACAAAGCGGTGCGAAAGGCGTTGCCGTTGCTGGAAAAAAGCGTGTCCGAAACCTTCTTGACGCTGTTGTAGATGGTACGAAACACCGGGATATGGGTAAACAGCCGATCCCACTGCGCCAACCACCAACGCCCGGCGACGTTTGAGACCAAGGACCCGGTTAGCAGCAACCCGGAAAACACCAGCACCACGCCGAGTCCGGGAATATGTTTCAACTGCTCAAGCAGGTGCGCCAGCGGATCAGGCAAGATCGCTTGAACGCCTGACAGCAGGGCGACAAAAATGCCGTCCAGCAAACCGACCAACCAGAGCAGCACCCAGATCGTGATCGCCAGCGGCAACCAGACCAGCAAGCCGGTCAGCAAATATCTTTTCAAATGGGCGGTGGTCATCGCGGCAACCTCAGGGGTGGCAGGCGCAGCCCGCACCACAACCAGCGGCAGGTGCCACAGCGTCGGGCTTTTTGGTTGTGTCGGTTGCAGCAGTTGCAGCGTCCGTTTTTGGTGCTACTGCGGCGTTGGCGCCACTGGCGCTGCCACCCTTGAAGTCGGTGGCGTACCAGCCCGAGCCCTTAAGCTGAAAACCAGCGGCGGTCAGTTGTTTGGTAAAAGTCGATTGGCCGCACTCAGGGCATTCGGTTAGCACAGGGTCCGAGATTCTTTGCAAAACATCTTTGGCAAATCCACAGGACCCGCACTTGTAGGCGTAAATCGGCATGATGTCAGAGCTCCGGCAGACAGTCGCAAAGCCTGCGATTATAAAGTCGGACTAAAAAAGACGGACCCGGATCAGTATTTGCATCGCCAGCAAGCCAAGTACAAAGCCAACGCCGCCATAAACGATGGCCGACAGCAGACGATTGGTCCGTTTCTGCTCAATCAACAGCGCTTGCAATTCTTTGCTGTGGTCTCGGCCACGCGTTTGCAAAAAATCAAATAACAAACGTGGCAATTCCGGCAACATCTTGGCGTAGCGGGGTCCCTCGTTGCGCAATTGATCGATCAGTTTCTTTGGACCGATCTGGTTGACCATCCATTTTTCAAGAAACGGCTTGGCGGTGTTCCACAGGTCCAGTTCGGGGTCAAGCTGGCGGCCAAGACCCTCAATGTTGAGCAAGGTCTTTTGCAACAGCACCAACTGGGGCTGAATCTCGACCTGAAACCGGCGCGAGGTCTGAAATAACCGCATCAGTAACAGACCAAGAGAGATTTCCTTCAACGGACGATCAAAATAAGGCTCGCACACCGACCGGATGGCAGCTTCAAGCTCATCGACACGGGTCGTCTTTGGTACCCAGCCAGATTCAATATGCAATTCGGCCACGCGCTTGTAATCGCGCCTGAAAAAAGCGGTGAAATTCTGCGCCAGGTACTCTTTATCTACCTCAGTCAGCGTGCCAATGATGCCAAAGTCGAGCGAAATATATCGACCAAAAGTAGCCGGCTCAACACTGACCTGGATATTGCCCGGGTGCATATCCGCGTGAAAAAAACCATCACGAAACACCTGGGTAAAAAAGATCGTGACACCGTCTCGCGCCAGCTTGGGGATGTCCACCCCGGCCGCGCGTAGCCGATCCACCTGGTTGATCGGCACACCTTTCATGCGCTCCATCACCATCACGTTGGGCAGGCAATAGTCCCAGAACATTTCAGGGATCAGCACCAAATCCAGATCAGCCATGTTGCGCCGCAACTGCGCCGCGCTGGAGGCTTCACGGACCAGGTCTAATTCGTCATGCAAGTACTTGTCGAACTCAGCCACCACCTCGCGCGGCTTCAGGCGCTTACCATCGGTCGACAGGTCATCCACCCACCCAGCCATCATGCGCATCAGGTCCAGGTCTTTGTCGATCACGGTGGCCATGCCAGGGCGCAACACCTTGACCGCCACCTCGCGCTGCTGGCCGTCACGGTCTTTCAGCACGGCGAAGTGGACTTGAGCAATCGACGCACTGGCAATCGGTTGGCGATCAAACGACACAAAAATGTCGTCCACTTTCTTTTTAAAGGCCTTTTCAATGATACCGATCGCCACCTCGCTGGGAAACGGCGGCACCTGATCTTGCAGCATGGCCAGTTCGTCAGAAATATCCACCGGCAACAGATCGCGCCGGGTGGAGAGCACCTGACCAAACTTGACAAAAATCGGTCCCAGGTCTTCCAGCGCCTGCCGGATACGCTGGCCGCGTGGCGCCTGCAAGTTGCGGCCAACCGCCACAATGCGCGCCAACCGCGACAGTATCGGGTTGTTCAGGCTGGTCAGAACCAGTTCATCCAGCCCATGTCGAAACAGCACCCAAACAATAAAGATGCCGCGAAAAAGACGTGTCATCAGGCAGCTTTACCAGGAACCAAGCCCGACACCTTTGAGACAAACTGTCGCAGCCCTGAAACTGCTGTAGCCACCATCTGCGCCAGCGTGTGCGCCGGCACATCACCCATGACACGCGCCAGGTCTTCTTCAAGGTCCCAGCGCACGTGTTCGGTCAGCCAGCTCACCTCGGCGGCCAACTGCACGTCGCCCGCAATCCGCACCGCAGGCTTGTCACCCTTGAGCACGCCCTGTGCCAGTGCCACCGGGGACACCTCGGTCACCGTCAGCACCAAATCAGCTTGACGTTCAGCCGCAGCCAACTCCAGCAAGCCGGCGGGCGTAGCCTGCAGCTTGAATGACAGCGCGCACCATTGCACCTGCATCACCTGACCTTTGTGCCGAGCCAAGCGCGTCATCGCCTCAGCCTCCTGCATCAAGACATGGTTGAGCAGCAGCACAACGCGGTTTTGCAGCTCAGCCACGGCCCAGGCTGGCGGTTGAAAGTTGGGCAGGGGCAGCTTCTGAAAGAAGTCTTGCAGCAAAGAAAAAGGGGACTGTGTTGTCATAGTCCCCGATTATTCCTGAATTTATCGGACTTACTCAAAATCGCCCCAGCGGCGTTGCACCGCCTTGTCGTATCAAGCGTACTGCCTGCGGCGGTGTGCCCAACTGGGACAATTTTGCGCAAGTCCTGATTTATTTGAGCTATCTCATTGCAGGGCTTGCACCCCGGCAACCAGCCAGCCGCTTTGACCATTTTTGGTCTTGGTCATGTTCCAGACTTCACGGAACGGGCTGGCACCGGCCGACGGCTCTTCGCGGATCATGCCGGAAAACTCGACGCTGGCCATGTACTCGTGCCCCATGTCTTCGATACCCAACAGATGCGCTTCGATCATCACCACGTCGGTCATGTTGACCGGACCGCCAGTATGCGACTCGCGGTCGGCCAACTGCGCCTGAATTTCTTTGAGCATGGTGTCGGTCATCATAACCCGCAGCGCGGCGATGTCAGACCGGTCCCAGGCAGCCTGCAACGACACAAAATTGGCCTTGGCCGAGCGCAGGAACCCCTCAGAATCAAAACCTTCCGGAACACCCCAAGCCTGCGCGCCCAGCAGCCCAGAGCCGATCATCGAACCACCTGAGGCGGGCGAAGCGGCTTCAAATGCGGAGGCGGACCGCTCCCAGGGACGCGCCGAGGCGTCGTTGCCAACGTTTTCTGGCCGATAACTGTGCGGCGTGGGCGTTTGCGGCGACGCTCCCGCACCCTGAAAAGCAAACGGCCTGCCACCGGCAGCCGCAGCAGTTGCTTTACGACGCATGAACCAACCCACCAGCATCATTACCGCCATCGCCAGCAAGGCCACGGTCAGAATCTGTCCCATGGCCCCACCCAGCCCCAGCGAGCTGGCCAGCCAGGCCAGACCCAAGCCGGCCGCCAAGCCACCCAGCATCGCACCCCAGGGCCGCTTTGGCGCAGCAGCCGCAGCGGCATTACCAGCGGCCGGCGCGGTGCCAGCCTTGGCGGGTGCTCCCGGCATGGCCGGTGCCACCTGACGTTGCGTGACGTTGCTGGACTGCTGGCCAAACGACTTGCCACCACCAAACCGTTTGGCCGCATCCGCATGCCCGGTCACCAGGGCCAAACTCATCGCCACTAACCAAAACCAACGTTTCATTGCGCGTTCCTTGCAAAAAAAGTTTCAACATTTCAAACCGACGTGCAAGGCTACCAGACCACCGGTCATATTGTGGTAATCCACATGCCCAAAGCCATTAGCCTTCATCAGGGATTTCAGTTCTTCCTGACCGGGGTGCATCCGAATCGATTCGGCCAAATACTGGTAACTTGAGGCATCCCCCGCCACCCATTCACCCAACTTGGGCAACACCTTGAACGAATACCAGTCGTAGAGCTTTTCCAGCGGCTGCGCCACCTTGGAAAACTCCAGTACCAGCAGTTTGCCGCCAGGCTTGAGCACCCGGCACATCTCGGCCAGCGCCAGATCTTTGTGCGTCATGTTGCGCAAGCCAAAAGCGACACTGACCAAGTCAAAGTAGCCGTCCGCAAACGGCAGCTTTTCCGCATCACAGACCAGCGTGGGCAACAGCACGCCCCGGTCCACCAGCCGGTTGCGCCCGTTACTGAGCATGGCCTCATTGATGTCAGTCTGTACCACCAAACCGCTTTGGCCCACTTTTTCGGCGAAGGCCAGCGACAGGTCGCCGGTGCCGGCAGCAATGTCGAGCACCTTGTCGCCTTGGTGCAAATTGGCCACCAGCACCGTGTAAGCCTTCCAGGCCCGGTGCAGCCCCATCGACATCAGATCGTTCATCAAGTCATATTTGGGCGCTACTGAATCGAACACGCCCTTGACGTGGCGCGCCTTGTCGCTTTCGTCAACGTTCTTAAAGCCAAAGTGGGTGCTGCTCATGATGTGAATCTTTGTTCGGTGGAAGGGCGGCACGCTGGTGCGCGCCAGCAAATTGTCGCTGAGAACGGCAAACCGCCTGGCTTGGCGGGTTAACTAGCGCAGTTCCACCAGCGCGCGCACCGCCGCCAGTTGCCGGCGTGACACGAACAGCGGCTCTGACACCTGGTCCAACTGCACTGCCCAGCCATCGCCCTCTTGCGGGTCGTGCTGTCTTTGCAGCGCACGCACCGCGTGCCGCGCCACCAGTGTGTTGCGGTGGATGCGGATAAATCGCTGCGCGTAGCGTTGCTCCAGATCGCTCAGCGAGCCCTCCAGCACATAACTGTGCGCGGCGGTTCGCACCGTGATGTATTTCAGCTCGGCCTTCAGATACAGCACATCCACGAGCGCCACCCGCTGACTACCTGCGCGCTCCTGAATGATCAAAAAATCATCGATCAAATCAGGCTCTTCCCCTTTTCCGGCTTGCGCCAAGCGCTCTACTTTTTGCAACGTTGTCTGCAACCGTTCGAGCCGGACCGGTTTGGTCAGGTAATCCACCGCGTCGAGCTCAAAGGCCTGTACCGCGTGTTCGGCGTAGGCCGTGACAAAAACCAGCGCCGGCGGCACTGGCAAGGTGCGCAGCGTCTGCGCCAGCGTCAGCCCATCGGCGCCGGGCATATGAATGTCGGCCAGCACCAGGTCCAGCGTTTGATGGGTAGCGCAGCGCATGGCATCGACTGCCGTGGCGGCCTCGGCAACGACCAATGCAGCAGGTGCGGTGCAGTCAGACAGCAAGCTGCGCAGGCGCGCGCGCGCCAGCGCCTCGTCATCGACGATCAGCACCCGCAGCGTCATAGCGGTACCTCGATTCGAACCTGAAACACACCGTCCTTCAAACCGGCTCTGAACTGACCCTGCACATCGTGCAGCAAGGCCAGCCGTTCGGCCACGTTGGCCAGCGCCAGCCCGTGCCCGGGCGGCGCCAGCGCGCCCCCATCATCGACCGTGTTGCTGACTTTAATGACCGCCACCGAGCCGCGCCGCTGCGTGCTGACGCGGATGCGTGCACCGCCAGCGCTGGGTTCGACGCCGTGCTTGACCGCGTTTTCCACCAGCGGCTGTAGCAACAGCGGCGGCAGCAGCGCCCCGGCTGCGCGCTCGTCCAGCGCCCATTGCACCTGAATCCGGTCGCCAAAACGCACCTGTTCAATCGCCAGGTAGCGCTGCGCCAGCGCAATTTCGCTGGCCAGCGTGACGCTGGCCCCCTGCTCGGCCAACGCATAGCGGAACAGCTCGCTCAAGTCTTCCAGCAAATGTTCGGCTTTGCGCGGTTCAGCACGCACCAGGGCAATTGCGCTGTTGAGCGTATTGAACAAAAAATGCGGCCGAATGCGCGCCTGCAACTCGACCAGTCGGGCCGCCGCCGCGGCCGGGGCCAGGCCGCGCGCACGCAACGTGAGTTCGGCCACCAGCAGCGCCGACAGGCCAGCACCGCTGGCGCCGCTGGCCAGCCAAGGCGCCGACTCCACCAAACCCAACAGCACCAGCAGCGCACAACCATACAGCCCCGCCAGCGCGCCCAGCACGACGGATAAGCCCTGCTGTAGCGCCGGCTTGAGCTTGATCAGCCATCGTTTGAGGCCGCAGGTAACAATCAACCACAGCAAGGTCGCCGGCAACGCCGCGCTGGTGATCAGCGACAGACGCGTCAACCAGTCCCGAAAAGTGATGGCGCCAAAGATTGAAAGCACCGCCACCACCACTTCAACAAACAGCACCGCACGCAACACCACGCCAACGCGGCATGCGTCGCACACCAACGACTGCGCGGTCGGCACCGGCTCTGGCGCAGACTCTGGCAAAAAAGCCGTCTCCTTGAAGGTCGATAAAATTTGCGAATCTTTCATTGACTCAATGGTTTTTGGGCACACGTGCAGGTCGTGGCACGCCATTATTGATGATTCCCGCAAACATTTCGCCCCCACCCAGCCACCACACCTCGCCATGATCCTAAATTCCTTAGTTGGACGCGCCCGAGTGGGCCACTGGCAACGTGCATGGGTAGGGCAATTGCCGCAGCTCCAAACGTGCCTGCGCACGTTTGGACGGCAAGCGCAGGCCATGCCTCTGGCATGGCTGCGCCCTGCAAGGGGGACGACGCAGCGGGCTTGTGCCCGCAAGGAGGGGCAACGACCCCAGGCGCGTTGCCTGTCGCTCAATCGGGTGCGTTGCGCTGTCACCCCAAAGGTGAACCTGATCAAAGCGGAAAAACTCAATGTTCATAAGCAGTTAGTGACGTTTGTAAGTGGTCAACCGAGGAATCTAGGATGAAGCAAAACCAACTCGACAAGAAGTCCCAGGCGTGGTCGGCCTTGTTCTCGGAACCCATGAGCGATCTGGTCAAGCGCTACACCGCCAGTGTGTTTTTTGACAAGCGCCTGTGGCAAGCCGACATCTCGGGTAGTCTGGCGCACGCCGAGATGCTGGCCGCCCAGGGCATCATCAGCGCCCAGGACCACGCTGACATTGAACGCGGCATGAGCCAGATCACAGTCGAGATTGAGTCCGGCGCCTTTGACTGGAAGCTCGACCTGGAAGACGTGCACCTGAACCTTGAGGCGCGCCTGACCCAGTTGGTGGGCGGCGCCGGCAAACGCCTGCACACCGGGCGCAGCCGCAACGACCAGGTCGCCACTGACGTGCGGCTATGGTTGCGCGGCGAAATCGACCTGATTGCTACCTTGCTGGCCGAGCTGCAAATAGCCTTGCTGGAAGTAGCTGAGAAAAACGTCGAGGTGATTCTGCCCGGCTTTACCCACCTGCAAGTAGCGCAGCCGGTCAGCTTTGGCCACCACCTGCTGGCCTACGTCGAAATGTTCAGCCGCGACGGCGAGCGCATGGCCGAGGTACGCCAACGCGTGAACCGCCTGCCACTGGGCGCCGCTGCGCTGGCCGGCACCAGCTACCCGCTGGATCGCGAACGCGTGGCACGCACGCTGGGCATGGTCGATGCGCAAGGCCAGCCGCAGGTCTGCCAAAACAGCCTGGACGCCGTCAGCGACCGCGATTTTGCGATTGAATTTACCGCAGCATGCGCCCTGTGCATGGTGCATATCAGCCGTTTGAGCGAAGAACTGGTGCTGTGGATGAGCCAGAACTTTGGCTTCATCAAAATTGCCGACCGCTTTACCACCGGCAGTTCGATCATGCCGCAGAAAAAGAACCCCGACGTGCCCGAACTGGCGCGCGGCAAAACCGGCCGGGTGGTCGGCCACCTGATGGGCCTGATCACCCTGATGAAGGGCCAGCCGCTGGCCTACAACAAAGACAACCAGGAAGACAAAGAGCCGCTGTTTGACACGGTGGACACCCTCAAAGACACGCTGCGCATCTTTGCCGAGATGATTGGCGGCCAGATCAACCCGACCACACAGGCCAAAGAAGGCGGCATCAGCGTCAATGCGCAAGCCATGGAGCGCGCGGCGCTCAAAGGCTACGCCACCGCCACCGACCTGGCCGACTACCTGGTCAAAAAAGGCCTGCCGTTTCGCGATGCCCACGAAACCGTGGCCCACGCCGTCAAGGCGGCGGTCACGCACCAGGTCGATTTGTCCGAGCTGCCGCTGTCGGTGCTGCAGGGCTTTCACCCCAGCATCGACAAAGACGTGTTTGATGTTTTAGGCCTGCGCGGCTCACTGCACGCACGCAATGTGCTGGGCGGCACGGCCCCCAACCAGGTGCGGCTACAGATTGCCCGGCATCGGGGGCGACTGGGATGATTGGCCGGTATGGATGTCGAAGCGCAGACGTTTTGCGCCCTCAAATGCTGTAAATGTTTATGACAAATAGGCCGCTAGCGCTTATGGGGCTTGCGTGAGGCACTATGTTTATTAAACCGAGAAAGTCCATTAGGGCACAGATGGCTGGCGAGGCGAGTTGCGAGGCAGTTTGGGCGGGCGTGAGGCGTCCATAGCCCAGCTATGGACAACGAATGACCGTCCAAAATGACCGCAAATCGGCCGCCAACCGCTGTGCAGGGTCGAAGACCCGCCTAATGGATTTTCTCGGTTAAACCTAGATTCCTCAGTTGACCGCTAACAGGTGTCACTAACTGCTTATGAATGTTGATTTTTTGGCTTTGATCGAGTTCACCTTTTGGGTGACAGCGCTACGCACCCGAGTGAGGAATCTAGGTTAAAGCATTCACGTGAAACACCGTTCGTGGTGAGCCCTGTCGAACCACCCTTCGCCCCTAAGACAAGCTCAGGACAGGTCAAGTTCATGGCGGACGCTTTCATTACACGAGGCGGCTGCCAAACCACGACCGTTAGACATGGACAAGCCCTTGGGGCTTGAATTTCGTGCCCGAAATAGTCCATGCTTTTCTGGTTTGCATTGCATCGCTGATGCGCAAACCCGTAGCTATGCCAACGAACATAAGAAACAAATATCATTGGCTTGCATTCGATGTCCGACAAGTGACTAGAAATCATGAAACCAATCAGGCAGAGTGCTGCCCGCAGCAAAGCCATTTCCATCAAACCACCAACAACCACTTTTCAATGACTGACTCCAGAATTGGCGATACCACGCCCACCAACACCCCCACCCCCCCTGCCCACGCCACGCTGTGGCGCCTGAGCACCATCATCTGCGTGGTCTTGCTGGCCATTGCGGCGGCGACCGGCATGAGTATGCTGGAGCAGTTCAAGGCGCAAATTGGTCACCTGCAAACCAAGTTGAAGTCGGTGCCGCAAATCAAATACATCGCCGTGTTGCAGGATGACAAACACTTGCCGGCCCAACTGGTCACCTTTGATCCGCAAGAAGGCCATGTGCAAATCCAGCGCTTGAACGATGTCAAAGAAGGGCCAAACGACAGCATGCAACTGTGGGCACTGGATGACGGCGGGCGGGCTCTGTCGCTGGGCGTGATCACGCCCAGACTCAAAACCGCCCAACTCCCCGCTACCGACAACATTCTTTCGCAGGCCAAGGCGTTGGCCGTCAGCGTCGAAAACAAAGGCGGCGTCGAGCCCACTGCCCAGCCACGGCTGCCCTATTTGTTCAGCGGTGTGCTGATACAAAAAGCCTTGTGAGACTGACCTTCATGGCAGCAAAGCCGCCCCGAAGCATAAAAAAGGCTGTCACAAGCGGTCCACGACCTGCAATCGAGTGCGTCCAAATTTATCGATACGGGGTCGTGGCCCGGTATGACAACCTGTTCTTTCACGTTAAGCGGTGCAGTTGGGCGTTTGGCCTGCGCTGCCTGCATCACCCGAGCTGATCCGGGCTCAGGCCATCAGTCGCGCCGGAGCCAAAGCCGCCTCGGTCACGCCCAGCGCGGCGATTGCCGCCGGCAGTGGCAAGCCCTGCACCAGCGCAGCGCTGAGCTGCCCCATGGCCGGCGCCGTCTGGATGCCGTAACCGCCCTGCCCGGCCAGCCAGAAAAAGCCCGGTGCATCGTCGGCAAAGCCCACCACCGGGGTCTTGTCTGCCACAAACGAGCGCAAACCGGCCCACTTGCGCTGCACCTTGCGAATCTGCAACGTGGTAGCGGTCTCAAGCCGATCCACCGCGATAGCAACGTCCAGCTCTTCCGGCTGCACGTCCTGCGGATCCACCGGGTCGGCGTTGGCAGGTGACACCAGCAGCATCCCAGCGTCGGGCTTGATGTAAAAACTCTCGTTGGCGTCAATCACCATCGGCCAGGCGTGAATGTCACAACCCACCGGGGCATCGCACATAAACGCGGTGCGTCGCATCGGCTGCAAACCAACCGGCGCCACGCCTGCCATGCGCGCCAGTTCGTCGCACCAGGCGCCCGCTGCGTTGACCAGCACATCGGCCAAAAATTCACCCTGCGTCGTCGTCACGTGCCAGCCATCGGCGGCGTGGTGAATCTGCTGCACCTCGCAGTCGCACTGCAACTGGGCACCAGCCGCTTTAGCGCCGCGCAAGAAACCCTGATGAATGCCGTGCACGTCCATGTCCATGGCGTCGGGCTCATAGACCCCAAACATGGCGGCTTCTGGGTTGAGCACCGGTACGCGCTGCAAAATGTCGGCTTGCGTCCACCACTGAATATTGGGCACCAGCGCCACCCGCTCTTCAAACACTTGGCGCAAAAGAGCCTCGTCATCAGCGCCACCGACAATCAGCGACCCGCGCGGCGTAACCAGTGGATAGGGCGAAAAACCTTCGGGCGGATCAAAATAAAACGACCTGGATGCGGTCGTGATGGCGCGCACCGGGGCGTTGCCATAGGTTTCCGAATACAGCGCCGCCGAACGACCCGTGGCGTGGTAGCCGGGCTGCGACTCGCGCTCAAGCACCATCACCCGCTTGTGCGGAGCCAAAAAATAAGCCGCTGACGCACCGGCCATGCCAGCACCCACAATAAGAACGTCTGTTGTCTGCATGCCGCGACCTTCAAAAAAATGATCGTTGTGCGCCCGTCGCACAAAGTGTTGCCAGTATGCCGGGGTCGCCCAGCCTTCAGGCGGCAAAACCGATGTCAATCAAATTTTTCATGTTGCATAAGCGGGCTTGTAAAAGCCAGTTACGCCGCCGTCAAACGGAAGCCGCCTTTGGGTTTGAAGACGCCGCAACCAATCAGATGTTGGTTGTCAACCGGCAGAATGTACGAGGTCTTCTCATCGACCACACCCGTCACCGGGTTAACCACCTCATAGTCGATCCAGCCACCACCACGCTCGGCAGCGGCAAAGCCCTCATGCAAGACGTGATTGCCATCAAGTCCGCGAATATCAAACACCGTCTTACCGACATTGGCTGGGGTCGATCCAAATACCTGGTAGTTGCCTTGACGGTCAAACACAAAAATATACAAATCCCGATCACGAAACCCACCCTGGGCGTCATGAAAAAGACCGGCAGCCGCACTTAGCCCCATTTGCCTGACCAATTCCAGGCCGCGCTGCACCATGACAAATGACTCGTCTGCCGTGCCCCGGCGCAACTTGATGGCGGCCACGGCCTCACTCAGATGCGAGGCCCGGTCACGCAGGCCAACCGTGGCCTGCAAGGCCTGATCCACCATGGCTCCGTTACGTTGGGTAATGTTGTCAAGCCCTTTTACCGCCTGCGCAATTTCTGTCAAAGTGACGCTCTGCGCGGTGCTGGCCGTTGTGATACCGCTCAGGCCTGAAGCGACCTCATGAATGCCTTTCACCACGGTACGCAGATTATTGGTGACCGCTTCAATGCGGGTCACGCCCAACGCTACTTGCTCACCCGAGCGGGCAATCAACAAGCGGATTTCCCGTGCAGAGGTGGCACTGCGCTGGGCCAGTGTGCGCACTTCACTGGCCACCACGGCAAAGCCACGACCCTGTTCACCGGCGCGTGCGGCCTCGACGGCGGCGTTGAGGGCCAGGATATTGGTTTGGAAAGCAATGCTGTCGATCACCCCAATAATTTCATCCATGCGTTTGGAGCTATCCTGAATTTCGGCCATGGCACCAACCGCCACGTCCATCGCCTGGGTGCCAGCTTCGACCTCGCCACGCACTCGCTGCGTCAAGACATCCACCTCATGCGCACGCCGCGCACTGGCCTGGACCGATTCACTCAAATCCAGAATACTGGCACTGGCTTGCTCCACACTGGCGGCCTGCGCCTCGGTGCGTTGCGCCAACTCGTGCGTATCTGCGGCCAGCGATTCACCGGCCTGCGCCACATGCACCGCCTGGTTGCGAATGGTCCCAACCAAGCCGGAAAAATTCTCACTCATCAACTCAATGTTGCGACTTGCCTGGGCGATCTCATCGGGCCCGTCGAGCACCAGGCTCTTGGACAAATCGCCACGCGCATGATCGCTGGTAATCTGCCCCAGCAGATTCACCGCAGCCAACAGACTTTGGCAAAATCCCAGCCACAGGTAAAGCAGCAGCACAAAGCCCAACACCACTGCCACCAGGCCGACACTCAGCCGCACGTCTTGTGCCAAGGCCTGCTGTAGCAGCACCAACCACGGCGCCAGCAGCAGTGCCGTTGCCAAAGCAAAACGGGGCCGCAAACGCAACACTTGCATCAACACAACAGTTGGCCGAAGCCACACGGAGAAATTTGACATGGATTCCTTTGCACCGGACCGGGCCCGGTAATAGCCAAAACGCGCCGTATGCTAATCAGCTCAAGCGCCAGGCAATAGCGGGTTTCCCCTTACAAAAACGGCCCACCAACCACAAGGTAACGGCGCTGCGCCGGGCCGCTTCGTTTTGAAAATATTTCATCGCAACAGATCGTTTTTTTTTGCCCTCAAATTGGCCACTACCATTGCAACATTCAAAGGAGCCTCCCATGACTGTCATCACCACCATTGAAGATTTGCGCGTTTTGGCGCAACGCCGCATCCCCCGTATGTTTTACGACTACGTTGACTGCGGCTCCTGGACCGAAAGCACTTACCACGCCAACAGCGACGATTTCAAACCCATCAAATTGCGGCAACGGGTCGCGATCAACATGGAAAATCGCAGCACCGCCTGCACCATGATCGGCCAGCCGACGGCGATGCCGGTAGCGCTGGCACCGACCGGCCTGACCGGCATGTTGTGCGCCGACGGCGAGATCAAGTCAGCGCTGGCGGCCAAAAAGTTTGGTGTGCCCTACACACTGTCCACCATGAGCATCTGCTCGATCGAAGATGTGGCGGCGGCTACCGGTGGACATCCGTTCTGGTTCCAGCTTTACGTCATGAAAGACCGCGACTACATTGAGCGCCTGATCGACCGCGCCAAAGCCGCCAATTGCTCGGCGCTGATGCTGACGCTGGATTTGCAGATCATCGGCCAGCGCCACAAAGATCTCAAAAACGGCTTGTCGGCGCCGCCCAAACTGACGCTGCCCAACATTTTGAACATGCTGACCAAACCGCATTGGGGCTTAAGTATGCTGGGTACCCCACGGCGTGGCTTTGGCAACATCATCGGCCACGTCAAGGGCATCGAGAGCATGGGCACGCTCAGTGAATGGACCGCCAAACAGTTTGACCCTGCATTAAGTTGGGACGATGTGGCGTGGATCAAAAAGCGCTGGGGCGGCAAGCTCATCCTCAAAGGTATCCAGGACGTGCAAGACGCACGCATCGCAGTGGATTCTGGTGCCGACGCATTGATCGTCAGCAACCACGGCGGGCGCCAGTTGGATGGCGCACCGAGCTCGATTGCCGCCCTGCCCGCCATCGTCGATGCGGTAGGCAACCAAATTGAAGTCCACATGGACGGCGGCATCCGCAGTGGCCAAGACGTGCTCAAGGCCTGGGCGCTGGGCGCGCGTGGTACTTACATCGGGCGCGCCTTCAATTACGGGGTAGCCGCGCTGGGCGAGCAAGGCGTCACCAAAGCGCTGCAAATCATCCACAAAGAACTCGACCTGACGATGGCGTTTTGCGGCCACACCCGCATCGGCAAGGTTGACCGGAGCATTTTGCTGCCGGGGACGTTCTGATACCGGGCGCGGCCTGGGGCGATGGTTTCAGTTTGCTTGCAGGTGGTGCGTAACCAGTTTGAAGTCTGGGTCCTCCGGGAACGCCTTGATGACAAAACCCAGATTTTTCATCAACTTGAGCATATTCGGGTTGTTTGCCAGCACCAGCCCCTCAATCTCGGTCAGACCTTTCTCGCGGGCAAATTCCATGATCGACAACATCAGCCGCGAGCCCAAGCCACGCCCCTTGAAGTCGTCGGCTACCACCAGCGAAAACTCGCAAGTCGCGCGATCCGGGTTGGTGATGTAACGCGACACGCCGACGATGCGCGTGGTCTCGACCGGCTGGCCCTCGGTGCCAGCACTGGTCTGGTTGTACAGCGCCACCAGCGCCATTTCTCGGTCGTAGTCGATCAGCGTAAAGCGCGACAGCATGGTGGCGGGCAGCTCCTGCATACTCGAAACAAAGCGGAAATAGCGGCTCTCAGGCGAGAGCTTGCGCACAAAGGCTTGCAGCATCTGGGCGTCGTCTGGGTGCACCGGGCGCACCACATATTCGCCGCCACCGGCCATCGGGCAAATTTGTTCGTGTTGTGACGGATAGGGCAGGATCGCCAGATGGTGGTAGTGGCGCACCGACGGCGCGGCGTTGTCAACCACGATGCGGGCATCCACCGCCAGCGCGCCCGATTCATCGACGATGATCGGGTTGATGTCCATCTCGCGCAGTTGCGGCAGTTCACACACCATCTCCGACACCCGCAGCAGGATCTGTTCCAGCGCCTCGATATCGACGGCGGGGGCACCACGCCACGCCTGCAGCGTCTCGGCCACGCGCGAACGCTCAATCAGGCGGCGCGCCAGAAACTGATTGAGCGGAGGCAGCTCCATGGTGCGGTCGTTGATCAGTTCGATCATCGTGCCGCCAGCGCCAAACGCAATGGCCGGCCCGAAGGGTTCGTCAGTCACCACGCCAATACACACCTCGCGCCCGCGGCGCTGATTCGACATATTTTGAACTGTGACACCGTTGATGCGTGCGTTAGGCTGCTGGCGCACCACGTTTTGCATCATGTCCAGAAAAGTGTCGCGCACACCAACGGCATTGAGCACATTGAGCGCCACGCCTTGCACGTCAGACTTGTGACTGATGTCGGGTGAATCTATTTTGAGCGCCACCGGAAACCCCAGTTGGGTGGCGATCATCATCGCCTCATTGGCGCTACGCGCCAGCAACGTCTTGGTAACCGGAATATGAAACGCCGCCAGCAACGCCTTGGACTCCATTTCAGTCAGCACGCGGCGACGCTCGGCCAGCACACTTTCGATCAACAGGCGTGCGCCCTCAACATCAGGATCAGCCAAGTCACTCAACGGCGGAGGCGTTTGTTGCAACAACTGCTGATTCTGGTAGAACGACGCCAGATTGCCAAACGCCCCGACCGCCGCCTCGGGTGTGCGAAAGGTCGGGATCGCCGCATCATTGAGCAAACGCCGTGAATCACCGACCGACGCGTCGCCCATCCAGCAAGTCAGCAACGGCTTGCTCACATGGCGCGTAAAGGCGGCAATGGCGGCAGCGATGGCATCCCCGTCGATGCCAACTTTGGGCGAGTAAATGACCAGAATGCCGTCGATCTGCGCGTCGGCGTTAGCGGCGTCGATCGCCAGCCGGTATTGCTCTGACCCGGCGTCCTCTGACACGTCGATCAGGTCGCTGAAGGTGGCCACGGGCGACATCAGCGGCTGGATCGCCGCAACCCGTTCAGGCGCCAGCGGCTGCACGTCCAAATGAATTTCGTTAGCCCAATCGGCCGCCAACACACCCGGGCCGCCGCCGTTAGTGATGATCGCCAATCGCCGCCCGGTGGGCTTGTAGCGCGACGCCAGACACTTGGCGGCCGAGAACAGCGCCACGAACGAGCGCACCCGCACCGCGCCGGCACGCCGCAGCGCGGCATCAAACACATCATCACTGCCAACAATCGTGCCCGAATGGGTGAGTGCCGCCCGATTGCCGGCCCGCTTGCGCCCGGCCTTGAGCACCACCACCGGCTTGGCGTTGGCTGCGGCGCGCAGCGCACTCATGAAACGCCGAGCGTTGGTAATGCCCTCGAGATAGACCACGATGCTGTGTGTTCTGGCGTCGGACGCCAAAAAATCGAGCACCTGCGCCATATCGACCGCCGTATTGGGGCCAAGCGACACCACGGTAGAAAAACCCACCGCGTTCTTTTGGGCCCAGTCCAGAATCGACGACGTCAATGCGCCCGACTGCGACACCAGTGCCAGGGGACCTTGCGCAGCCAGGGGGCCAGCCACGCTGGCGTTAAGCTGCAAGTGCGGGCGCTGAAAACCCATGCTGTTGGGCCCCAGCAGATAGATGCCGTCGCGCGTCGCCATCTTGTGCAGTTCGGCCGCATGCGCGGCGTCGATACCGCTGGAAATCACCAGCGCAGAATGGCACTTGATACGCCCAGCGATCTCAAGCGCAGACGCCACTTCTTGCGGCGGCAGCGCAATGATGGCCAAGTCGGCCTGCGTGGTGGCCAGGTCGGCCAGGGTACCGCTGGCGTGAATATCCAGAAAAATCAGCTTGCCTGCAAAACGCTGGGCCGTGATGGCCTGATAGGCCGTGCGCGCCTGTGTGGTCTGGCTTTGCGGTTCATCATGCCGACCAACGAACATGGCAATCGTTGCTGGCGAAAACATCGAGCTCAAAAAATGCTTATCCATGCAATGACCTATTGACTTTTAAAATTTGTGGCAAAGCTTACTCGGTTCCAGCCCGTTTGAACCTGATTTTCGTCAGCCTGCGGCAAGTTTCACCCATTTCCAACGTTATCCTTGAAGACCATGCCACACCTGCAACCTGACCCAGCCGGTTTGCGCCCTCGGCGCATTGCGCACCTGGATCTGGACGCTTTTTACGCGTCGGTGGAGCTGCTACGCTATCCGCAACTGAAAGGTATGCCAGTGGTGATTGGCGGCGGGCGACGCTGCGCAGATGATGCCATGCTGCAAGACCACGGTGGCCTGCCACTGCACCAAATTCAATTAGCGCGGTTCCCGCGACTGGGCGACTACACCGGCCGTGGCGTGATCACAACAGCCAGTTACGCCGCACGCCAGTTTGGCGTGGGTTCGGCGATGGGGCTGATGAAAGCCGCCAAGCTGTGCCCACAGGCCATTTTGTTGCCGGTGGACTTTGCCGAGTACCGGCGCTATTCGCGCGCCTTCAAAGACATCATTCTGGACATTGCGCCGCTGATGGAGGACCGTGGCATCGACGAGGTCTATATCGACTTTACCGATGTGCCCGGTGGCCAACGCGACGGTGGCCGGGTGCTGGCACGCCTGATCCAGAAGACCATTTTTCAGCACACCGGACTGACATGCTCGGTCGGCGTGGCACCCAACAAACTGCTGGCAAAAATGGCCAGCGAATTCAATAAGCCCAACGGCATTGCAATTGTTCTGGAACAAGACCTGCAAAGCAAAATCTGGCCGCTGGCCTGCCGCAAGATCAACGGCGTCGGACCCAAGGCCGATCAAAAATTGCACGGCCTGGGCCTCCAAACCATTGGTGAGCTGGCGCAAAAGGAAGTGGACTGGTTGATCGACCACTTTGGCCAGAAAACCGGCGCTTGGCTGTATGACGCAGCACGTGGCGTTGACGCCAGCCCGGTGGTACTGGACAGCGAGCCGGTGTCGATCAGCCGCGAAACCACGTTTGAGCGCGACCTGCATGCAGTGCGCGACAAAGCTGAGCTGGGCGCCATCTTTACCCGGCTATGCCAGCAGGTGGCAGACGACTTGCAACGCAAAGCATACGTGGGCAAGACCATTGGCATCAAGCTGCGCTATGACAACTTCAAGGCGATCACCCGGGATCAAACCTTGTCCGACCACACGGCCGATGCCCGCACCATTCGCCAGACTGCCGGTCAGTGTCTGAAACGAGTCCCGTTGCATCAAAAAATACGCTTGTTGGGCGTGCGCGTAGCCTCGCTGCGGCCCGTCAAAGACGCGCTGGTCTATGAACAAAATAGGCCTCTAGCTCAGACGAATAAAGCACAGGAAGCTAGCTATTTAATAGCAAATGAAGGGCAACTCTTTTGATCGGGGTGCACACGCTGCCAGGCTCACCAAGCTCTGCGATTCTTGTGATGCTGTCGGCGTCACTCGGGTGCGACCAGCATCAGACGCGCAAAGTAACTGCCATAGCGGGCACGGTCGCGCGTGAGCAACTGCCAGCCGTTCACCAGCGCGTGCGCACCGATGTAAAAGTCGGGCATCGGTGAGGTCTTGCGGCCCGGAAGCTGGCGATACACCTTGAACGCCTGTCCGGCCAAAAATGCGGCATCCCAAGGCAGCGGCTCGCGCAGCAGTGGCAAGCCCGCCAGCGCAGCCTCCAGGTCGGCGGCGCGCTCAAAACGCGGGCTGACCTCAGCCAGGATGATCGGATTGATGACCAACGGCCCCTGTTGGGCACAGCGCTCGAGTTGCTCCAAAGACCAGTCGGCCCAGCGCGGATCGTCAGCCAGCACGTCAATCAGCACACAACTGTCCACCAAGGTGGCAGCGGGAATTGCTGGCAGCAAATAGCGGGCGCTCGGTTCGTGCACTGTGGGCGGTTGAACTGGCAAAGCGCTCATCCGCGCAAAAATGCCATAAATTCATCAGTACCCATGCCTTTGAACTGGCTGGCGTTGGCGCTGCCACGCACCCGTTCAAAGGCTGACCGCACCGAGGCCACTGCCGGCGTTACCAGACGGATCAGCACCTCGCCGCTGTCGCGCACTTCAAAATCGACCTCACTGTTGGGATGCATGCCGGCCTGCTCGCGCACCGCCTGGGGAATCGTGACCTGGCCTTTGCTGGTGATTTTCATATTCTTACTCCTGACGGTAAGAATCTTACTACTTTAACCGAGATTGTTCAGTTGGGGTCAGAGGTGCGCGATCACATCGCTTGCACGAGTGATCTGACCCGCAAGATTTATCTAGCCAATTTCAGTGCTGCTGGCGTTAAGCCGGCAAGTTGACTTCGGTGTGAGATGTATCAACACCACGGCGCCCTGTTTTCATAAAATTGCGCTCCTTACCTCCACCAATCGCCCAAAATAATCATGACCACTCTCGGAACCCCCCTGTCGCCCCACGCCACCAAAGTCATGCTGCTGGGAAGCGGCGAGCTGGGTAAGGAAGTGCTGATTGCGTTACAGCGCCTGGGGGTGGAAACCATTGCCGTGGACCGCTACAACAACGCACCCGGCCATCAGGTGGCGCACCACGCCCGCACCATCACCATGAGTGACCCGGCCATGCTGCGCGAGCTGATAGAACACGAAAAACCCGACCTGGTGGTGCCCGAGATTGAAGCCATCGCCACGCCCATGCTGGAAGTGCTGGAAGCCACCGGCACGGTGCGCGTGATCCCCACCGCGCGGGCGGCACGCCTGACCATGGACCGCGAAGGCATCCGCCGCCTGGCCGCTGAAACGCTGGGGCTGCCGACCAGCCCCTACCGATTTTGTGATTCGTTGGCCGAGCTACAGGCAGCCATTGACGGCGCAAGCGGTCAAGCGGGCATTGGCTACCCGTGCATCGTCAAACCGGTGATGAGCAGCTCTGGCAAAGGCCAAAGCAAAATCAGCAGCCCGGCCGACGTGGCAAAAGCCTGGGACTACGCCATGGCCGGTGGCCGCGTCAGCCATGGCCGCGTGATTGTGGAAGGCTTCATCGATTTTGACTACGAGATCACCCAGCTCACGGTGCGCGCGCGCAACGCCGAAGGCGGCATCGACACCCATTTCTGCGACCCGGTGGGTCATGTGCAGGTCAACGGCGACTATGTCGAGAGCTGGCAGCCGCACCCGATGACCCCGGTGGCGCTGGAGCAGGCCCGCGTTATTGCCAAAACGGTCACCGACAACCTCGGCATCGGCGTCGACGGCCAGCCCAGTGGTCTGGGGATTTTTGGCGTCGAACTGTTCATCAAGGGCGACCGGGTCTGGTTCAGTGAAGTGTCGCCGCGTCCACACGACACCGGCCTGGTGACACTCATCACCCAGTGGCAGAGTGAATTCGAGCTGCACGCCCGCGCCATCCTGGGCCTGCCGGTCAACACCGCGCTGCGCAACCCCGGTGCCAGCGCCGTAATCTATGGCGGTGTGGCGGCCAAGGGCATCGTGTTTGACGGCGTCGATGAGGCCCTGCGCGTGCCCGGCACCGACATCCGTCTGTTTGGCAAGCCCGAGAGCTTTGTCAAACGCCGTATGGGCGTGGTGCTGGCGGCGCACGCCGACATTGAGCAGGCCCGCGTCAACGCCAAGCTGGCGGCCGCCAAGGTCAAACCCCGCAAAGTGTGAGCCAACTGCAATTGAATTGAGCGCTTCTTGCGCTTATTTCAAAAAAGGCTGGCGCTGGTTTTTACGCCTTATTTACGCCCGGGGACGTTCTTTCTTCCCCATCTTTACAGCCAAAAAAATATGCTTCCCCTGTTATTTATTGACAGGAGAAAGTGAATGGACATCGTATTTTTACTGGGCGCAGGACTCCTCTGGGGCGTCATGGTCTTATTCGTTCGGGGCTTTGAGCGCCTTGACGAGCCCGCCGGGGGGCAGTCATGATCAGCCTCGCCGTGATTTACGGCTTTGCCGCGACCTGCGCTGCTTTGCTGCTGGCTTATCTGGTTTACGCGCTGCTTCGCGCTGAGGAGTTTTGATGAGTACCTCTGCCTGGGGCCTGCTGGCCCTGTTTCTTGCTTTGTTGCTACTTGCCTCGTGGCCACTGGGCCTTTGGTTGGCGCGCCTTAGTTCCGGCCATATACCTCTCTGGATGCAACGGGTGGAAGCACCTCTGTACCGTCTGGCGGGGACTTCTGCCGACAAGTCGATGAATTGGTCGCAGTACGCGCTGGCTTTACTGGCTTTTAATGCACTGGGGGTTTTCGTGGTCTACACACTGCAGCGTTTGCAGATTTGGCTACCGTTGAACCCCGCCCGCATGGCCGCTGTCTCGCCAGACTCGGCATTCAACACCGCCCTGAGCTTTGTTACCAACACCAACTGGCAGGGCTACAGCGGCGAAGCCACCATGAGCTACCTGACACAGATGCTGGCGCTGGCGGTGCAGAACTTCCTCTCCGCCGCTACCGGCATCGCCGTGGCCTTTGCACTGATTCGCGGCTTTGCGGCGCGCTCAACCGGTGTCATTGGCAACTTTTGGGTGGATGTGACTCGCATCACCACCTGGTTGCTGCTTCCGCTGTCGCTGGCATTCGCCGTGTTTCTGGTGGGCCAAGGCGTGATCCAGAACTTTGACGCCTACAAGGACGTGACGACGCTGGAAAGCAACAGCTACCAGGTGCCCAAGAACGGGCCGGATGGTCAGGCCCTGAAAGACGACAAGGGCAACCCGGTCATGGAAGACATCAAAACCGGCAAACAGACCCTCGCCATGGGCCCGGTCGCGTCGCAGGAAGCCATCAAGATGCTGGGCACCAATGGCGGTGGTTTCTTCAACGCCAACTCGGCCCATCCGTATGAAAACCCAAGCGCACTGAGCAATTTGCTGCAGATGCTGGCGATCTTCCTGATCCCCGCCGCACTGTGTTTTGCTTTCGGT
>JAQTSL010000009.1 GCA_028711355.1 Rhodoferax sp. | reverse complement strand
GGAGGTCACGCCGGTCCCCACCGGCACGCCCAAGACCGGCTACATGATCGAAAGCATGATGACCGCCATTTGCCACAACATCGCGGACGACCTGATGGGCAAACCGGCCACCGCCAAAGGCACCTGGAATGCCGTTTGCCTGGCCGACATGGGCGACACCGGTGCCGCCTTTGTCGCTTTGCCGCAGATTCCTCCGCGCAATGTGAACTGGTTCAAAAAAGGCAAATGGGTGCATCTGGCCAAGATCGCTTACGAGAAATATTTCATGCGCAAGCTCAAAAAAGGCACCTCCGAACCCATCTACGAAAAATACGTGATGGGCATGCTGGGCATCAACCGTCTTCACAAGTAAGTTTTTTTATCTCAAGGAGTCATCACCATGTCCGTTCAACGTTTCATTTTTGTTTTTGCCGGCCTCTTCGTCATGATTTCACTGGCGCTGGGCGTCGAGGGCAGTCCGTTCTTCGTCAGCAAATGGGCGCTGGCCTTCACCGCGTTTGTGGGTGCCAACCTGTTTCAGTCGGGCTTCACCAACTTTTGCCCGCTGGGTATCATCCTGAAAAAACTCGGTGTGCCTGAGAACCAGATTGGCTGCCACTGAACCTTTGAAAGAATGTCATGACGGTCCTAACCAATGAAGATGCCCGCGCCGACGTGCTGAATCGGCTGCGCCGTGCCGAGGGGCAGATCCGCGGCGTGCAGCGCATGATCGAAGAGGGCGAGCCGTGCCTGAAAATCGCGCAGCAATTTTCTGCGGTGCGCAAGGCGCTGGACAGCACCTACATGCGCATGACGGTGTGCTTCATGGAGCAGGAGCTGCACGAGCACCTACAGCCTGACGCGTTGCAGAAAGAAAATTTGAACGCCATGCTCAAAGATATGGAAACGCTGCTGGCGCGGATGGGCTGAGGGTTTATATAAGAAATAAGCCTCTATCACTTATCGGGTAAGTGCTGGCAGCTATCTTTAACAGAGCAAATTCAGCTCTTCGACTCGATCACACCTCCGCCCAGACAGACCTCGCCGTCATACAGCACGGCAGACTGCCCGGGCGTGACAGCCCATTGCGGCTGATTAAAGTCAAGGTTGAATTCGGTATCTGAAGTCGCCGACAAGGTGCAAGACGCATCAGCTTGGCGGTAGCGCGTTTTGGCCGCTAACGAACCACTGGCTGGTGCCGCGCCCGCCACCCAGCTTGCCTGCCCGGCTGTCAACGCTTTGGATTGCAACCACGGGTGCTCATGCCCCTGCACCACCCACAAGGTGTTGGTGGTCATGTCCTTGCGTGCCACAAACCACGGCGCATGGTCGCCACCGCCGCGTTGTGCCCCTTTGGCTTTGAGGCCACCAATGCCCAAGCCTTGGCGCTGGCCAAGCGTGTAAAAACTCAGGCCAACGTGCTCGGCAATGGTCTGGCCCTTGTCATTTTTGACCGGTCCGGGCGCTTTGGCCAGGTAGCGGTTTAAAAAGTCACGAAACGGCCGCTCACCAATAAAGCAGATGCCGGTGGAATCTTTCTTTTTGGCGTTGGGCAGGCCAATCTCCAGCGCCAAGCGGCGCACTTCGGTTTTCAGCAACTCGCCCACCGGGAACAGCGTTTTCGATAGTTGGGCCTGGTTGAGCCGGTGCAAAAAATAGCTTTGATCTTTGGCCGGGTCCAGCCCCTTGAGCAACTCAAAACGACCGTCTTGCAACTGCGCCCGGTGCACGTCCAGGGTTTCACCATCAGGGTTAACGCAGCGCACCCGCGCATAGTGCCCGGTGGCAATCTTGTCGGCCCCCAGGCGCATGGCGTGGTCCAAAAACGCCTTGAACTTGATTTCGGCGTTGCACAAAATGTCGGGGTTGGGGGTGCGCCCGGCGCTGTATTCGCGCAAAAAGTCGGCAAACACGCGGTCTTTGTAATCAGCGGCAAAGTTGACGTGTTCAATCTCGATGCCAATCACGTCGGCCACGGCAGCGGCGTCCAGAAAGTCCTGACGCGACGAGCAGAATTCGCCGTCATCGTCGTCTTCCCAGTTTTTCATGAAGATGCCCACCACTTCATGACCCTGGCGTTTGAGCAGCCAGGCGGTGAGCGCGGAGTCCACACCGCCACTCAAACCCACCACGATGCGCTGATGTTTGTTGGCTGTCTTCACGTGGGCGAGGCGGCAAACACGCTGGCGTCGGTGTGCATCAAATCCAGCGGGTAGCGTTGCCCGCGCAGGTAATCTTCCATGCAGCGCACGATCAGCGGGCTGCGGTGCCGATCGGCACTGGCGCGGATTTCATCAGGCGTGAGCCACAGCGCGCGCACGATGCCCGTATCCAGACTGCGCCCAGGCTGTAGATCGCCCAAGTCGCCGCCAAAGGCAAAGCGCAGGTAGGTAATGTCTTCAGCCTCATGCCCAGCCCGTGCGGGTCGGTGAAAACGCGACATATAGACACCCAACAAATAGGCGGGCGTAAATAGATGCATGGTTTCTTCCAGCGCTTCGCGCGCGCAACCCTGCACCAAGCTCTCACCTTCGTCCAGATGACCGGCTGGATTGTTCAGCCGCAAACCCTCCGGCGTGTGCTCTTCAACCAGCAGGAATTTGCCGTCTTTTTCTATGATCGCCGCTACCGTGGCGCTGGGTTTCCATCGTTCGCTCATGCGTGGATTATCTGGGATCGAAGTTTGATCTTGATCAATAGTCCCGATACTTCAGGTAGAACGCGTGGCAAACTGATGTAAGCTCGCCCGGCTGTACAGACAGCAGGTCCGGACAGCAGCCTTACCAATCAAATGAGGAGTCGCGATATGCCAAGTGGTACCCCCACCAGTTCTCCCGAATCCAGCAGGACCGCGCAACGCATCGGCGTACCGCGCGAAGTTTTTCCAGGCGAAAAGCGCGTTGCCACCGTGCCCGAAGCGGTCGAAAAACTGATCAAGCTGGGTTTTTCTGTCACCATCGAAACCAGCGCAGGTAACGGCGCCGACGTCAGCGACGCGGCCTTTCAGGCGGTTGGTGCCACCATCGCACCAGACGCCGCCACCCTGTGGTCCACGTCAGACATTGTCTTCAAGGTGCGCCCGCCCACCATGGACGAGGTCGCGCAGATGCACGCTGGGCAAACGCTGATTGACTTTATCTGGCCAGCACAAAACCCTGATCTGATGCAGGCCCTGGCCGCCAAGGGTGTTACGGTGCTGGCGATCGACTCGCTGCCACGCACACTGAGTCGCGCCCAGAAGATGGACGCACTCACTTCCATGGCCGGTGTCAGCGGCTACCGCGCCGTGATTGAGGCCGCCAACGCGTTTGGCCGCTTCTTCAATGGCCAGATCACCGCTGCGGGCAAGGTACCGCCGGCCAAAGTGTTCATCGCCGGTGCTGGCGTTGCCGGGTTGGCCGCCATTGGTACTGCCGCCAGTTTGGGCGCCATCGTGCGCGCCAACGACACGCGCGCCGAGGTAGCAGACCAAGTGGTCTCGCTGGGTGGTGAATTCGTCAAGGTGGACTACGAAGAAGAAGGCTCGGGCGGCGGTGGATACGCCAAGGTCATGAGTGAGGGCTTCCAAAAAGCCCAGCGTGAGATGTACGCCAAGCAGGCCAAAGAGGTGGACATCATCATCACCACCGCGCTGATTCCGGGCAAACCTGCACCTAAGCTAATCACCGCCGAAATGGTGCAGAGCATGAAGCCCGGCAGCGTGATTGTTGACATGGCCGGTGAACAGGGCGGCAACTGCGAGCTGACCGAACCGGGCAAGGCCGTGGTCAAACACGGCGTCACCATCGTCGGTTACACCGACCTGGCATCGCGCTTGGCCAAGCAGTCTTCCACCTTGTATGGCACCAACCTGTTTCGCGTGACCGAAGAGTTGTGCAAGACCAAGGACGGCATCATCAACGTCAACATGGAAGACGACGCCATCCGTGGCCTGACCGTTATCAAAGAAGGCAACATCACCTGGCCGCCACCGGCGCCCAAGGTGGCTGCTGCGCCGCCTGCCGCTGCCAAACCCGCCGCCGTGGTTAAAAAAGCACCCGCGCACGGTGAGGCCAGCGCCCCCATGCCGCCTGGCAAACTCGCCATGATGTTTGTCGGCGCAGCAGTACTGTTCTGGTTGATTGGCAACAGCGCGCCCACGGCTTTCATGTCGCACTTCACGGTGTTTGTGCTGGCCTGCTTTGTCGGCTATATGGTGGTTTGGAACGTGAAACCCGCGCTGCATACTCCGCTGATGAGCGTGACCAATGCCATATCGTCCATCATTGCGATTGGTGCATTGGTACAGATATCGCCCCTGATGGACGCGGCCGAGCGGCCCAACGGGTTGATTACCTGGATTGCGGCGGTGGCCATTGCCCTGACCGCCATCAATATGTTTGGCGGCTTTGCCGTCACCCAGCGCATGCTGGCCATGTTCCGTAAATAAGAGGAGCCACGCATGAATTCAAGTCTGGCAACGGTTGCCTATATTGGCGCAACCATTCTTTTCATCTTGAGCCTGGGCGGCCTGTCCAACCAGGAAACATCCCGCCGCGGCAACCTGTTCGGCATGATCGGCATGACGATCGCCGTGCTGGCTACCGTGTTCGGGCCACAGGTCAACAGCGGTGGCTACGCCTGGATCGTTGGTGCCATGGTGGTCGGCGGCAGTATTGGCCTGTATTTGGCGCGCAGCGTGCAGATGACGCAAATGCCCGAACTGGTGGCCTTCATGCACAGCATGGTCGGTCTGGCCGCAGTGCTGGTGGGTTTTGCCACTTTTGTTGATCCGACCGCAACCAAGGGTTTTGAAGGTGCGGCCCGTACCATCCATGAGCTTGAAATCTACATTGGCATTTTGATTGGTGCGGTGACGTTGTCGGGTTCGGTGATTGCCTTTGGCAAACTGTCCGGGCGGATCGGCGGCAACCCGATGCTGTTGCCAGGACGGCATTGGCTGAACCTGGCTGGGCTGCTGGTTGTGATTTATTTTGGTGGCGTGTTTATCGGCGCGCATACCGTCGAAGACGGCACGATGCCGATCATCATCATGACGGTGATAGCGCTGCTGTTTGGCGTTCACATGGTGATGGCTATTGGTGGCGCCGACATGCCGGTGGTGGTGTCGATGCTCAACAGCTATTCCGGTTGGGCGGCGGCGGCCACTGGTTTCATGTTGAACAACGACTTGCTGATTGTGGTAGGTGCCTTGGTCGGCTCCAGCGGTGCAATTCTGTCGTACATCATGTGCAACGCCATGAACCGCAGCTTTATCAGCGTGATTGCAGGTGGTTTTGGTACCGCCAGTGCTGCGCCCAAACCTGCCGGTGGCGCGGCGGAGCCGGCGGGCGAAGTGGTTCCGGTGAACGCCGCCGAAACTGCCGAACTGCTGCGTGAATCCAAGAGTGTGATCGTGGTTCCGGGCTATGGCATGGCAGTGGCGCAAGCCCAGCATACGGTGTTTGAGATCACCAAGTATCTGCGCGAAAAGGGTGTGAATGTGCGCTTTGGCATCCACCCGGTAGCAGGGCGTATGCCGGGCCACATGAACGTGTTGCTGGCCGAAGCCAAAGTGCCGTACGACGTGGTGTTTGAGATGGACGAACTCAACGACGACTTTCCCACCACCGACGTGGCGATCGTCATCGGTGCCAATGACATCGTCAACCCGGCAGCGCAAGATGACCCGACCAGCCCGATCGCTGGTATGCCGGTGCTTGAGGTCTGGAAGGCCAAGACCAGCATCGTGATGAAGCGCAGCATGGCCAGTGGTTACGCGGGTGTCGATAACCCGCTGTTCTACAAAGAAAACAACCGCATGCTGTTTGGCGACGCCAAGAAGATGCTCGACGAGGTGCTGATTGCGCTGAAGACCTGAGTCTGACCAGAGCCAAAGCGGCTTAGCGGCTGACGCCCCATCAAGCCCTCAAGACCCTGCGTGGTTTTGGGGGCTTTTCTCTAGTTTTCTTAGGGAAAACCTGCCTTACAGAAGCTGACAAAGTGCGAGAATCTAATGATTTGATTCACAACCTGGAGAGATGATCATGGCTGAGCGTATCTGGTTGAAAAGCTACCCTGAAGGCGTCCCGGCGGACATCGATGTCAATCGATATGCGTCGATCGTTGACATGATGGAGGAGAGTTTCAAGAAGTTTGCCAAACGCAGCGCCTACAGCTTCTTGGGCAAAGAGCTGAGCTATACCCAGGTCGATGACATCAGCCAGACGCTGGGGGTTTACTTGCAAAGCCTTGGCTTGGTGCGGGGTGACCGGGTGGCCGTGATGATGCCCAACGTGATGCAATACCCGATTGCCGTGACCGCCATCATGCGCGCTGGTTTTACGCTGGTGAATGTCAACCCGCTGTACACCGCGCGTGAGCTGGAGCACCAGCTCAAGGACTCTGGCGCCAAGGCCATCATCATCCTGGAAAACTTTGCCGCCACGCTTGAGAAATGCATAGCGGCCACGCCCGTCAAGCACGTTGTCTTGTGCGCCATGGGCGACCAGTTGGGGCTGCTCAAGGGTTCGCTGGTGAACTACGTGGTGCGCAACGTCAAGAAAATGGTACCCGCTTACAACCTGCCCGACGCGGTGCGCTTCAATGCAGCACTGGCCAATGCTGGCAGTGGTAGCTTGAAAAAAATCACCATCAAGGCTGACGATGTCGCGGTGCTGCAATACACCGGTGGCACCACCGGTGTTTCCAAAGGCGCGGTGCTGCTACAGCGCAACCTGGTGGCCAATCTGTTGCAGTCGGATGCCTGGTTTCAGCCTGCGCTTAAAAAGATTCCGGCAGACGAGCAAGTCAACAGCGTCTGCGCCTTGCCGCTGTATCACATCTTTGCGTTTACCGTGAACATGATGCAGTCGATGCGCATGGGCGGCAAACTGATCTTGATTCCGAACCCGCGCGACTTCCCGGCCTTGCTGGGCGAACTGGCCAAGCACAAGGTTCATGTGTTTCCGGCAGTCAATACCTTGTTCAATGGGCTGGCCAACCATGCTGACTTCAGCAAGGTCAACTGGAAGAGCCTGGTGGTATCTGCTGGCGGTGGTACCGCGGTGCAAAGTGCCGTAGCCAAGCTGTGGTTCGAAAAAACCGGCTGTGCCATCTGTGAAGGCTATGGCCTGAGCGAAACCTCGCCCATTGCCACCTCCAACCCGATCACCGTCACCGAGTATTCCGGCACCATTGGCGTGCCGGTACCCAACACCTGGCTCAAGTTGCTCGATGACGACGGCAACGAAGTCGCGCCGGGTGAATCTGGCGAAATTGCCATCAAGGGGCCGCAGGTTATGGCAGGTTACTGGCAGCGCCCGGACGAAACCGCCAAGGTCATGACACCCGACGGTTACTTCAAATCAGGCGACATCGGCGTGATGGATGCGCGTGGCTTCTTCAAGATCGTTGATCGCAAGAAAGACATGATTTTGGTGAGCGGCTTCAATGTGTTCCCAACCGAACTCGAAGACGTGGTGTCGCAACTGGAGGGCATCATGGAATGCGCTTGTGTGGGCGTGCCCGACGAGAAATCCGGCGAGGCGGTCAAGCTGGTGATCATTCGCAAAGACCCCGACCTGAGTGAAGAACAGATACGCGCCTATTGCAAAGAAAACCTGACCGGTTACAAGCAACCCAAGATTATTGAGTTCCGCACCGAACTGCCCAAAACGCCGGTGGGCAAGATTCTGCGGCGCGAACTGCGCGCTAAATAAGTTAGCCGCCTTGCTTGCCTGCGCTGGCCGAGCTTGCCAGCAGGGCAATGGTGTCAACCAACAGTTGCGTGACTTTTTGGGCGTTGCTGTTGAAGACCTGCAAAATCGCATTCCAGGTGACCGGCGCCTCGTCGGTTTTCCAGCAATCGTAGTCGGTGCTCATCGCCACCGCAGCATAGGGCAGGCCGGCCTCGTTGGCCAGCGCGGCCTCGGTGGCGATCGACATGTTGATGATGTCAGCACCCCAGGCGCGAAACATGTTGGACTCGGCGCGCGTGGAAAAACGCGGCCCTTCGATCGTCACTACCGTGCCCCTTGAGTGAAACTCAAATCGGAGCTGTTTGCAAGTGGCGATCAGGGCATTTCGCAAATGCGCGTCAAACGGATCGGCCATGGAGGTGTGAACTGGCTGATGCGGCGCAAAAGATTCATGAAACGTCATGGCGCGTTGCCGGGTGGCGTCAATGAACTGATCGATGATCACCAGGTGGCCACGCCCGATTTCTTCGCGCAGCGACCCCACCGCCGTCGTCGCCAGCACATGCGTGCAGCCAGCATCTTTGAGCGCGTGAATGTTGGCGCGGTAATTGACATGGCTGGGCGGGATCGTGTGCTCACGCCCATGGCGTGCCAGCAGCACCACATCCACACCTGAAATTTTTCCGAGATTCAGCCGGGCTGATGGCGCGCCCCAGGGCGTTTCAACGGCCAGGTCATGCTGCTGCGCCAGGATGTCAGGGTTATCGAGTCCGCTACCGCCGATGATGCCGATCTTGATCATGAGAATGTATTTTCTGAAAAGTTTCAACCATCAATTGCGTCGCCGATGCGATGTCAGCACCATAGGCCACCACGCCCTCATCGTGGCCAGCCATCACAAATATCACCGGCAACGCCGTTTGCCCAGCAACCAGACGCGTGACCGCTTGCGCCATGGCTGGGGTGCCATAAGGCACTTCCGCGGGTGTGTGCAGAGCACGGCTACGCAGCAAGTCGTCGAACAAGCCCCGGCTATGCCCATGCACCACACAGCGCACCTGCGCCTTGGCCTGATAGATCGAGCCATGGGTCATCGACTCGGACGATGGGTCCAGCGCGCCACGGCATACCACGGTGTTTTGCGGCACCGAGAACGACTCCACCAGACAGTACTGGTTCACATCCAACTGGCGTATCGCGCCGGTGGCGCTACCGGTGATCAGAAACTGATCACCCTGCGTACGCAGGCTCAGGTTTCCGTAGCCCACGCCCTGCGCAGTGATGCCTATCAGCCCCAGGTCAAACAGCGCGGTACGGGCGGCGTTGAGTTGCGCCCACTTTGCGGGCACCGCGAACACGCCCGCAACACGCTGGCTGCGGTACTTGATGACACCGTCTAAAGCGCTGTCTGTCACGTCAACGATCCTGCGCAAACAACGCCGCAATGCCTGTTTCAGTGGCGTCACACACACCGCGCTCGCAAATCAGTTTCGTCACCAAACGAGCCGGCGTGACATCAAAACCCCAGTTGCGTGCGTTGGTGGCATCCGGACAAATCTGTACCGACTCGACCAGGCCCTGTGCGTTCTTGCCGCTGACCCAGCGCACCTCGTCGGCGCCCCGCTCTTCGATTGGAATACCTGCCACGCCGTCACCCAGCGTGAAGTCAAAAGTGGACGACGGCAGCGCTACATAAAAAGGAACACCGTTGTCACGCGCAGCAAGGGCCTTGAGGTAAGTTCCAATCTTGTTGGCAACGTCACCGCAGCGGGTGACACGGTCAGCACCCGTGATGACCATGTCCACCAAGCCATGCTGCATCAGGTGACCGCCAGCGTTGTCGGCAATCAGCGTATGCGGCACGCCGTGTTGACCCAGTTCCCAAGCGGTCAGGCTGGCACCCTGGTTGCGCGGGCGGGTTTCATCCACCCACACGTGCAGGTTGATGCCAGCATCATGCGCCGCATAGATCGGCGCAGTCGCCGACCCATAATCGGCAAACGCCAGCCAACCTGCATTGCAATGCGTCAGGATGTTGATGGTTCGAGTGGGCTGAAGCGCCGCCAAGTTTTTAATGATGGTCAGGCCATGCTTTCCGATGCGCTGGCAATGCGCGACATCCTCATCAGCAATCGCCTGTGCCGCATGCAGTGCAAGTAATCGACGCTTTGCCTGACTGCCATCCACGCCGATAGCCGCCAGCATCTGGTCCACCGCCCAAGCCAGATTGGCTGCGGTTGGCCGCGTCGCCTTGAGCGCCGTCACTGCTTCGTGCAAGGCCTCGTCAAAGCGGCTGTCGGGTGCATGCAACGCAGCCAGGTACATACCAAAGCCAGCGGTTGCACCGATCAAACCCGCCCCACGCACCGTCATGTCGCGGATCGCCCGGCAAACCCCGGCCACACAGGTCAAGTTGACCACCTCAAACGCGTGCGGTAACTTGGTCTGGTCGATCACCTGGACGACGCTGTCATCACCCGGTTTGAGCCAGATGGTTCGGTGGGAGATGCCGTTCACTTTCACGCGCGTCTCAACCTTTGCCGTCAGCAGTTATTTAAGCCAGCCACGTTTTCTGAAGTACCACATCGGCACCAGCGCGCTGCACAACATCAGGCCCAACGCAAACGGGTAGCCAGCCTGCCAGTCCAATTCGGGCAAGAATTTGAAGTTCATGCCGTAGATGCTGGCGATCAGGGTTGGGGGCAACAGCGCAACACTGGCCACAGAAAAAATCTTGATGATCTTGTTCTGGTTGATGTTGATAAAACCAACCGTGGCATCCATCAAAAAGTTGATCTTGTCAAACAAGAACGCGGTGTGTGAATCGAGTGAATCAATGTCGCGCAAAATCTGCCGCGCCTCTTCAAACTGCTCGGCGTTGAGCATCTTGCTGCGCATCATGAAGCTGACCGCACGACGCGTGTCCATGGCGTTGCGCCGGATGCGCCCGTTCATGTCTTCGTGGCGTGCAATGGCACCCAGCACCTCGCCGGCCAGGTTGTCGGTGACGTCGCCAGAGAGCACTTTGGCGCTGGCTTTTTCCAGCTCATCATAAATTTCTTCGAGTGTGTCGGCAGAGTATTCGGCGTCGGCGTCAAACAGCTTGAGCAAAACTTCTTTGGCGTCTTCGATCAGGCCCGGCGCGCGGCGCGCACGCATGCGCAACAGCCGAAACACCGGCACGTCTTCGTCGTGGATCGAAAACAAAACCCCTTTGCTCTTGAGCTCGTCGTTGACCAGATTCAGGATAAACGCCACCCGCACCGTGTGGGGCTCGTCGTCATCCGCCACCAAAAAGTCACTGCGAATGTGCAGCTCACCGTTGTCTTCTTTATAAAAACGTGCCGACTCTTCGATGTCTTCGTCCATCGCGTCTTCGGGGATGGATAAGCCAAAATATTGCTTGATCCAGCGCTTTTCTTCAGGCGACGGAGATTCCAGGTCCACCCAGATCGGCTGGAACCTTGAGAGTTCTTCCAGCGATTCAATCTCTTCCTGAAACAGTCGACCGTTGGCAAGGGTGAAGATGTTGAGCATACGCTCACTCCCAAAAGATGGTTGGCATCAAGTGTCAAAAAGAGGTTTGGCTTTCGACCTCGATGCATTTTGGGGTCGGAAGCTAACGACTGGGATGGTTTTCCAAGGTGGCCTGTCCGTTCATTAAATCCCGTGGATTATGGCATCGCCTACGCCGCTTGTCGCTCACGCAAGTGACACAAATCCGGACGATGTTGCAGCGCACCATTAAAAGACATTGCATTCAGTGTCAGAGGCGGGCATAGTCGGACGCAACCACCCCTTTTTTCCGGTTACCAGCGGGTGCTGGTAGCCATTTCAACCAAGCGCCTAGGAGGCTTTTTATGAATTTGACGATCAGCGGCCACCACCTGGAAGTGACCCCGTCACTGCGAACCTATGTGACCAACAAGCTCGACCGTATCAAGCGTCATTTCGATCAGGTCGTTGACATCAAGGTTTTGTTGACGCTTGAAAATCTCAAAGAAAAGGAGTTGAGGCAAAAAGCCGAATGCAGCATCCGCGTCAAGGGCATTGATCTGTTTGCCGAGAGTGCCCACGAAGACCTGTATGCGGCAGTTGACGAACTGATGGACAAGCTCGACCGGCAGGTGGTACGCCACAAAGACCGTTTGCAGTCGCATCATCACGATGCACCCAAGAGGTTGATGTAATTTAAACTCTGCACGGGCCGCCCGCTGACGCGAGTGGCCTTTTTTTGTGCCTGTCTGTCAGAGTGCATAATTCGGAACACATGATGAACCGACTCGCCTCCATCCTTACCGCCGCGCACGTCCTAGTGCAAGTGGATGTTTCCAGCAAAAAAAGGGCTTTTGAAGAAGCCGGTTTGCTGTTTGAGAACCTGCACGGCCTGAGCCGTTCGCTGGTAACCGACAGCCTGTTTTCACGCGAGCGGCTGGGCTCCACCGGGCTCGGGCACGGCGTGGCCATTCCGCACGGTCGGATCAAAGGTCTCAAGTCGCCGATGGCGGCGGTCTTTCAACTGGCCAACCCGATCGGCTTTGAGGCCCCTGACGAACAGGCAGTGGCCTTGATGATTTTTTTGCTGGTGCCCGAGGCAGCCACCCAGCGTCACCTGGAAATCTTGTCTGAAATTGCAGAAATGCTGAGTGACACCACTCTGCGCGAGAAGCTGCTGACCTGCGCCAATGCTCCTGGCTTGTATGCCCTCATCACCCAGTGGCAGTCGGTTGAGCCGACCTGAGCGCTGACGGTTCTGCACCCCCGACCTTGCCGTGAAACCCACCGTCATCAGCGCTGACGTGCTTTTTGAGGCGTTTCGCCCGACGTTGCGCTGGGAATGGGTGGCCGGGCTGGGCGCCTCCGAGCGTCGTTTTGACGAAGTGGCGGTACGCGCCGCGCGTTCTGGCGCCGACCTGGTCGGCTACCTCAACTACATCCACCCTTACCGGGTGCAGATTTTGGGTGAACGCGAAATCGCCTACCTGACCAACGCCACGTCAGAAGACTGCTCGCGTCGTATTTCGCGCATCGTCACGCTCGAGCCGCCAGTACTGGTGCTGGCCGACGGCCAAGTGGCGCCCGAGTCGCTGATGTCGATGTGCGAGCGGGCACAAATTCCGATGTTTGCCACCGCTGGCTCGCCCGCCTATGTGATCGACGTGTTGCGCGCCTACCTGTCCAAGCACTTTGCCGACCGCAGCACGATGCACGGTGTGTTCATGGACATCCTGGGGCTTGGCGTGTTGATCACCGGTGAATCGGGGCTGGGTAAAAGTGAGCTTGGCCTGGAGCTGATTTCGCGCGGTAACGGCTTGGTGGCCGACGATGCAGTCGATCTTTACCGCATTAACCAGAACACCATTGAAGGCCGCTGCCCCGAGTTGCTGCGAAACCTGCTCGAGGTACGCGGTATTGGGCTGCTGGACATCCGCTGTATTTTTGGCGAAACAGCGGTACGCCGGCGCAAGCGGTTGCAACTGATCGTGCACCTGGTGCGCCGTGAAACCATGGAACGCGAATACGAGCGCCTCCCCTACGAGCCCTTGACGCAGGACGTGCTGGAAGTGCCCGTGCGCAAAGTGGTCATCCAGGTGGTGGCCGGCCGCAACATCGCCGTGCTGGTGGAAGCCGCCGTGCGCAATACCATCCTTCAAATTCGCGGGGTCGATACCTACAAAGAATTTGTCGAACGCCACCGCAAGGCGATGAGCGATTCGCCTTGAATCAACTCCAACTCTTTTTGCCGTGCGCTGCCGGTGTCGAGGACTACCTGGCCCCCGAGGTGCTGCGCATCACCGGTCTGCCGCCAGGCTGCATCACCAGGCAGCGCGGTGGTGTTGCAGTGCGCTGCTCGTTTACGAACGCGATGTTGCTCAACCTCTACAGCCGGCTGGCACAGCGCGTGCTGGTGCTACTGAGCTATAGCAGCTACCGCAGCGAGCAGGATTTGTACCGCGCTGCCAGTGCAGTGGCGTGGGAACACTGGTTTACCCCATGCGAGTCGATCAAGGTCGAAATCACCGCGCAGCACTGCCCTTTGACCAGCCTGAACTTTGCCGCACTCAAAATCAAAGACGCAGTGTGCGACCGCTTTCGCCTGGTAGCGGGTGGCGTGCGTCCAGATGTCAACACCCAGTGGCCCGACGTGCGCATCTACGCGCACCTGACCACCGACGCCTGCTCGCTTTACATCGACACGTCTGGCGAACCACTGTTCAAGCGCGGCTGGCGGATCGATAGAGGCGACGCGCCACTGAAAGAAACGTTGGCGGCTGCTGTGATTGCCGCCAGCGGCTGGATCGATGGAGACGGCGACTTGCAGCCGCTGTACGACCCCTGCTGCGGCAGCGGCACGATCCTGATCGAAGCGGCGCAAATGGCCTGCAACATGCCGGCTGGAAACCAGCGCCACTTTGCCTTTGAAAAGTTTGTGCCGTTCAAGAAGCCAGCCTGGGACGCTCTCAAAAAAGAAGCTGCTGACGCAGTGGTGATGCCAACCGAGGGCCAAAAGCCAATTATTTTTGGCAGCGACGTGGCGCACCGCATGGTGGATTTTGCCCAACGCAACGCCGAGCGCGCCGGGGTGGCCCCGGTGATCGAGTTTCGAGGTGGCGACGCCTTGCAGCGTATGCCACCGGTCGAGGTTGGCGCAGGTGGCGGCGTGCTGCTGCTGAATCCGCCCTACGGCGAGCGCATCGAGGTGGCTGGTGTAGCACGTGCCGGCCGGTTTGAGCGTCCATCGCATCAAGAAAAATCAGCCTCTACCCCATATAAAGAAAGCGCAAGCAGCTACGAAGAAGATAGCGATAAATTGACCGACCGCGAACAGCTCGGCCAAGGCGCGCAGCAGCAGGGCAGCTTTGGCGCGCGCGAACTGCCGCAAACCAACAACGGTGGCGAATTTTTCGGCCAGTTGGCCAGTCACTGGAAGAAAAACTACCCTGGCTGGAGCGCCTGGGTGCTCACCCCCGACCCAAAACTACCCAGCAAAATGCGCCTGAAAGAAACCCGCCGCGTGCCGTTGTGGAACGGCCCGATCGAGTGCCGGCTGTTCCGCTTTGACATGGTGGCGGGCAAGATGGAAAGAAATGGGGTCAGAGCACCGGCCGCGTAGCGACCGTGTGTTCTGACCCCATTTTTTTCAGGCGCAAAGCGCCCTCGGTCAAGCATCAAATATCCCATGCATCCGCTGTCCCCGCCCGCTGTGGTGCTCGACACCAACATCGTGCTCGATGCCTTTGTCTTCAACGACCCGCAGGCACGCCCCTTGCTACAAGCATTGGCCTCCCACCAGTTGCAATGGGTCGCCACCAAAGCCATGCGCGACGAATTGGTACGGGTGCTGACTTACCCCAAGATCGCGCCCCGTATGGCGTTTTACAAGATTACGGCAGCGCATGTGCTAGCCCAGTTTGACGGCCAGGCGATACTGATGGACACCGCGCCCAAGGCCAGCGTCACCTGCAAAGACCCCGACGACCAGAAATTTGTAGACCTGGCGGTGGCGCATCAGGCTATCTTGCTGAGCAAAGACCAGGCCGTACTTTGCATGAGAAAAAAGCTTCTATCCCTTGTTGTTCAAGCGCAAGCAGCTATCAAAATATAAGCAACTGGCATCGCGCAGCCGATACCAAATGGCACTGTCGGCGCTGCAATGGTGCCCCTATCATGTGTCAACCCCACTATCAGCGTTGCCATATGAGCGATTCGATCACCGATTTTCTGGCCCAGCACCACATTCACGAGGTGGAGTGCGTCATTCCCGACATGACCGGCATTGCGCGCGGCAAGATTCTACCCAAAGACCTGTATTTGAGCGCCGGCGAAATGCGCCTGCCCAAGAGCGTGCTGCTCAACACCGTCAACGGCCAGCAGCCTGACAACGGCCCCTACGTGGGCGACACCGACCCCGACATGGTTTGCCTGCCAGATGCCTCCACCGTGCGGCTGGTGCCGTGGGCGGCCGAGCCGGTGGCGGTGGTGATTCACGACTGTTATGAAGACGATGGCGCGCTGGTGCAACTGGCCCCGCGCAGCGTGCTGCGCCACGTGGTGTCGCTCTATGAAAAACAGGGCTGGCGGCCGGTGGTTGCGCCCGAGATGGAGTTCTACCTGGTGGCGCGGCAAAACAACCCGCACGAGCCGCTACAGCCACCGCTGGGGCGCACCGGCAAGTCCGAGGCCGGGCGGCAGTCGTATTCGATCGACGCGGTCAACGACTTTGACCCGTTCTTCATGGAACTCTCGCAGTTTTGCAGCGTGCACCGACTGGGGGTGGAAACGCTGATTCACGAAGCCGGTGCCGGCCAAATGGAGATCAACTTCAGCCACGGCGACCCGCTGGACCTGGCCGACCGGGTGTTTTTGTTCAAGCGCACGGTGCGCGAAACCGCGCTGCGCCACGGTATTTTTGCCACCTTCATGGCCAAGCCGATGGAGATGGAGCCGGGCAGCGCCATGCACATTCACCAGAGCATTCTGGACGCGCAAACCGGCCAAAACATCTTCTCCAACGCCGACGGCTCGGCAAGCGCGCTGTTCAACCACTATATCGGCGGCCTGCAAAAGTATGTGCCGCAGGTGATGCCGATGCTTGCGCCTTACGTTAACTCGTACCGCCGCCTGTCACGCTTTATGTCGGCGCCGATCAACGTGCAGTGGGGGCTGGACAACCGCACCTGCGGCATCCGCGTGCCCAAATCGTCAGCGGCCAACCGGCGTGTCGAAAACCGTGTACCCGGAGTGGACGTGAACCCCTACCTAGCCACCGCCGCCACCCTGGCCTGTGGCTATCTCGGCATGAGGGAGCGTCTGCAACCGACCGACCCGATGGACAGCAGTGCCTGGGACCGCGACTTTGAGTTGCCGCGTCACCTGGAAGATGCCATCACCCGCATGCGCGCCTGCGAGTCCATGGCCGAAGTGCTGTGGCCGTCGTTTGTAAAGGCTTTTTGCGCCGTGAAGGAGCTCGAATACGCCACTTACAACCGCGTCATCAGCTCATGGGAGCGCGAGCATTTGCTGCTGCTGGTGTAACGTCGTGGCATCGCGGATTATTGAGCAAATTGGGGCTCTAAAGCTTTTCTGTACTGTGTTATCTGCTATGAAAACAGTATAACTTTCTAGCCGTATTAGTATTGCGTGACAACCTTCGACAGGGGGCCTTTTGTGATTGCCCTGCCTTTGCCTGATCAATAGCCAGCGACTGTATCTGGCTGGCTGAGTGCGCTCAAATTTATGAGCATTGGAGCCTTGCCAAATCTTGACTTTTTTGCAAGGCTACTGTTTTAGCCCGCTATACTGTTATAACCTTTGGCCTACGTGTTTTCACGTCTGAAATTTGCCATTGCCATTTAATTTGTATCAGCGCGCATGACCCGATCTTTCAAAATTCAACGTTTCTTTAAATGGCAAAAGCTGGTTGCCATGACGTTTGTTTTTTCCATCTTGTGCGGTTGTGCCATCAAGCGTGATGCTTACAGCGTGCCCAAGGTCTTGTTGCCAGAGAAATTTTTGAAGGCCGAGTCGGTGCTGAACCCCATCCCAGACCCTGCGGCTCAGGGTTTGCAAGCGCTACAGGCCTTGTCATTGGGTGAAACCCTGGCAGAGTGGTGGTTGCTGATGGGCAATCCGGAGCTTAACGCGCTGATTGATCGGGTGATTGCAAACAACCCTGATTTACGCATTGCCACGCTGCGTATGGCCCAGCTCCAAGCGCGAATGGACGTGACCAGCGCGAGTTTGTTCCCGGAAGTGAACCTGCCGGTTCAGGTCAAAACAGAGGCGCCAACGATCATCGGCAGCAACACCGCGGGCAAGCCGATTGATTCGCGACGCACCTACCACGCCAGTTTGCGCGCGGATTGGCGGCCCGATTTATGGGGCGAATTTGCCTCCCAGGTGGATACCGCCAAATTGCAGTTGTGGCGCAGCACGTTTCAGCGTGATGATTTGCAGCGCACCGTGATTGCCAATGTAGTGTCTGCCTACGTCGAGTATCTGTCGCTCAATGACCGATTACGCGTGGCCAAGGAAAATGACTTGCTGGTCAGCGAACTATTGGCTTCTGTGGCGACCCGCCTGGAGATTGGCGACGCGACCGCTATTGATTATGAGCAGCAAAAAACGGCGGTCTATCAGGTGCGGGCAACTATTCCGGTGATTCAGCAGCAGCGTGAAGTGGTGCTAAACCGTTTGTCGTCGCTGGCGGGAGCCTTGCCCAACCATTTCCGATTGTCTGAGCAGGGTCTGGACTCGATTCGGTTTCCGTCCGTCCTGCCAGGAGTGCCGACCGCCTTGCTGCTGCGCCGCCCGGATGTGCGTGCGGTCGAGGCACAACTGCTGGCAGCCGATGCCGATATTGACTTGGCCCGGGCCCGCGTCATGCCCCCACTGGATTTAACAGCACAGGTGGGTTATGGCAGTCAGCAGTTTTCAGATTGGTTTCAGCCCTACAACCTGGCCTGGAGCTTTATTGCAAATTTGTCCGCCAATTTGTTTGATGCCGGTAAGCGTTCCAAAGAGGTTGAGTTTTCACGCGCCATCCACGAGGAAATGATCGAAACCTATATCCGGGTCGTTTACGAAGCCGCCCGGGAGGTGGACAAGTCTTTGAGTGACATCAAGATGACCGAATCGCGCATGAGCTTGCAGCGCATTTCAGCCGATGCTGCGCTGCAGGCCTGGTTGTTCAGCCAAGAGGCTTACCGCGCTGGTGCGCTGGATTATTTGGTGGTACTCGACTCGGAACGCACGTTTACAAAAAATGAGGAAGAGTGGATCACTGCACGCCAACAGCGCTACCAAGGTGTAGTGAGTTTGTTCAGCGCGCTTGGCGGCGGAGTGAACCCTGGTATTGCTTTGCCGGGGGAAGGCGAGCGTCCGTTAGCGCTAAAAGCTTCCTCTGATTATGGCGCTTTGTTAACGACCTCGGTAAGCACCAACAACACCGAAAAACCGGCCACCGTTGACACCCGACTTGAAGACGACACCGCGCAGCGACGAATTGATTTTCAGCCGGTCGGCCATGCCGAAAATACGTCATCTTTGACGCTGGCCATGTCACCGCACCTGGTACTGCGCTTGCCTGTCAGAGGTATCGATTGGCAGCAGGAGTTGTGGCACGAGCCCGGCGAGCATTGGCTGGTTGAAGTGACTGGCTTGTATGAGCGAACCACCATTGCGCCGGCATGGCGTGATTTACAGGCACGTTTTGCTCTTGCCAGCGACCAGGTTCTGGTGCCTCACCAGTTGGGTCTGGTGACCAATGAGGACAAAGAACGAGCCGCTTGGTTCCGGATTTATATTGCGCGCAATCCCGATCAGGCTGCAGCCGAGCAATTGTGTAAAGCTTTGCAGGCCAAGCAGCAACGTTGCCGGGTGGTCTGGGTCAGACGCACTGACGATGATGATCGGCAATCCCTTGCTCCAGTTTTTAACGAGGCGATGCCGTTAGAGGCAGAGGCGGCGCCTCCCAGCCAGCAAAGGGTGGCGCCGTGAATGACCGGCCCAGCTCTGCACCTGATCATGCACCGCCCGAGTTGACGCCACGACAGCAACAAATTTTGAAATTGTTGCAGCAGGGCAAAGTCAACAAGGAAGTGGCACGCGAACTGGACATTGGCTTGGGCACCGTCAAGCAGCACATCGTCGCCATTTTTAGAAAGCTCAAGGTCACCAATCGCACGGCTGCTGCGACCCGCAATCTGGATTTGAAGCAGCAAAGCGCTGCGCTGACGCCGCCAGTCCAAACCGCGTCGCGCTTGAATGGCGCTGCATTGACGCGCCGACCTTGCTTGGTGCTGAGTATGGCCTTGTCTAAAGAAGCTGACGCTGCCACAACAGCTAATTTCTACGGGGCCTTGGCTTCAGCAGCGGCTATGCACGACGCCATTTTTTTGACCCGCCAGGGCAATTCAGGCGAAATTATTTTTGGTGTTCAGCAAGCCACAGAGTATGACGTGGCAGCCGCTATTCAGGCGGCATATGGGGTCTATCAATCTGTATTGCGCTTGGCCCCAAATGTACATACACAGATGCATGGGTGTTTGACCGCCGGTTTGGCTATGGCCAGTATGCACCGTTATGGTGGCTGGACCGGCGAGGTGATTGCCAGTGCCGCCATTGCGTCTGCGCGCACTTTGCTAGAGTCAACCCCATGGGGTAAGGTAACTTGCGATCAGGCAGTGCTTGAGTTGTGCCAAGCTTTTGGTGTTTCGGGGTTTTCGGGTTTATCTGATGGCGTATCGTTTGATGTGCTGGCTGGTATGCAGTGGCATGGTGTGCGCCAGCATCATCCACTGGTGGGGCGGCAAGCCGAGCTGTCCCAAATTTTGACTGCATTGAACCAGGCCTTTGCGGGGCAGCCAGTTTGGTTGATGCTGGAAGGTGAAATGGGTATGGGGAAAACCCATTTGTGCCAGGAGCTGCTTCAGGTGTGTCAGAGCAGGGGTGCGCAGATTCGTCACTTTCGGGGCTTGCCGGCCTCGTTGGGTGCCGGGCTCTGTGATGTGGCTCAGGGCTCAAATTGCCTTGCCAGTGATGTCGTGTCGGCTCTGAAAAATCGGTCGATTAACGCCGCACGACTGATCTTGCTGGACGATTTTCATCTGCTGGCACAAGCCGAACAACTTGCATTGACCGAGGTCGCCTCGCACAGCCTGTTACCTGGCCGTATGCTGGTTTTTGCCGGGCGCAAGGGACTATGTCAGCAAGCACCACCAGCCTGTCTTTGCATTTTTTTGGGTCGTTTACCCGCCAGCGATATGCAGACATTGATTGGGAGCAAGCTCAGTATGCAACCCGGCAAGCGCCGCACCGAAATGGTGAACCACATTCTTGACACCTCCCTGGGTGTGCCCTTGTTTGCCGTTGAAATGACCCGAACTCCCCATTTGTCAGAGCTTGCCTTGTCGTTGTGGGTAGCGGTGCAGGCACGGCTTGATAAGTTGCATTTGGATAGTGTGCTGTTGTCTTGCGTGGCCAGGCAACCTGCGGCTGTGACCGTGGCCGAGCTTACCGCGCTGTACCCAGATGACTTGACAACCCTCAAAAAACAGCTTGACAGGGCTCTTGCATCGGGAGTTTTCGTTTCTGATAGTAACGGTCGCTTCTCGTTTGCGCATCCAATGATTCGGTGTGCCCTAAATAAAGGCGTCATGGAGCCGTATGCGTCGATTTAATACCTCTTACGTTTTCCCGCGGGCCAGGCTATTTTTAAGAAAGATAGCCTCAAACCAAAAACTCAACGCTCTACGGCAGATATTTGATTCAACTGATCTGAAGCGGCAGTTTCCCTGGTTGGCACTTGCATCGTTGTCGGCCAATATTTTGGCCCTGGCATTGCCGCTGGCTATTTTGCAAATTCTTGACCGCGTGGTGGTAAACCAGTCGATAGAAACCTTGTTTTTGTTGGTACTGGGGGTGATTGCTGCACTGGTGCTGGAAGTCGTGTTGCGTGAAGCAAGCGGCTTGACCACCGGCTGGCTGGGGGCACGGTTTGAGCTCCAGACCAGCGTGGATGCACTCAAGCACTTGGTCCGGGTGCCGTTGCAGCATTTTCAAAAAGATGAGCCAGGCACGCACGCCGAACGCGTGCTGGCTTCTGCCAAGGTGGCAGACTTTTACTCTGGTAACGCCTTGCTGGTGCTGTTTGATTTCCCGTTTTCAATTGTTTTTTTGATTTTGATTTTTTTCATTGGTGGCTGGCTGGTGCTGGTGCCCCTTGTCATTTCGGCGTTGTTTTTTCTTCTGATGTATCGTTCTGGCAACTGGATGCAAAGCCAGGTTCAGCAGCGCGAGATGTTGGATGACCGGCGTTTGGGGTTTATCACCGAAGTCTTGACGGGTATTCATGCTGTAAAAACCCAAATGTTGGAGTCTTTGATGCTACGCCGGTATGAGCGTCTGCAGCAAACTAATTCCGAGTTGAACGAAACCTTGACGAAAAGTGACGCCGCCACAGGCAATATCAGCAATATATTTCGCCAAGTCACGATGATCAGTGTCGTTTTCTTTGGTTCGCTGATTGTGATGAAAGGCGCCATGACTCCTGGTGGCTTGGCCGCTTGTATGCTGTTGTCGGTGCGGACCTTACAGCCACTGCGACGTGGTTTGATGGTTTGGATTCGTTACCAAACCTTCGTCGCGGCCAACGAGCGACTTAACGCGATAGCGCTTATGCCGTACGAGTCGGATGCTGGCAAGGAACTAATTGGGCCGGTTAAAGACGGCCTGGTGTTGCGTGATGTGACGATTGCTTTTGAAAATGGCAAGCAACTGTTCAGCAAGCTCAATTTGAGCATCAAGGCCGGGGATTTTGTGGCGATTCAGGGTGACAGTGGTAGCGGCAAGTCCAGCTTGCTTAGCGTGATGAATGGCATGCTACGCCCAAGCGCGGGGGCTGTATTGGTTGATGGCCATACCCTGGATGGGTTCGTTGCCGACAGCGTTTACAAGCAGATTGCGCTGTTGCCCCAGTCGGGCTCGATTGTGGCGGGAACGATTCTTCAAAACCTGACCATGTTTGATGACAACCTGAATGACGACGCCTTGCGGCTGGCCAGTCGGCTCGGTTTGGACCGTTTTGTTGCAACCATGAAGATGGGCTACGAAACCACCTTGGGTAACGGGGTTGCCAGCACTATTCCAACCGGTCTGCGACAAATCATTGTCATCGCGCGCGCCCTGGTGCGTCGTCCCAGCGTCATTTTGTTTGACGAGGCCAACACATCACTCGATATGTCAGCCGACCAGTTACTGCGCAACTACCTGGCCGAGCTCAAGGGGCAGTGTACGGTGGTGTTGGTGACCCCGCGGCCGTCTTTGATTTCACTAGCTGACAAAATTTACCGGATAGAAAATAACAACCTGATCGAACTTGCCGGAGATCGGTCGTCGAACGGTTTTCAGGCAGAGACACCTTTGCCGCCAGCGCCAGAGCGCCCACCCGAGTTCAACGATGTTGGAGTTGTAATTAGGCGTCAATTTAGTCAGGAGTCTGATTTGTCTATTTGTTTGCAGCCCTTGTTGCAAGCCTTGCAGTGGCGCGGTCAGGCGCGCGAGCTGGCCGAGGCCATGCCGCATTTGTTGTCCACACTGGACCTGTCGCATTTGTGCTCGATCATGGCCAACCTGGATCTGTTACCCAGACACTTTCGCAGTAATTTGGCCCGCTTGCATCCGCGTTTGATGCCTTGCCTGTTTGTGCCTCATGATCGTGGCGCCATGGTCGTGCTGGAGGCCATGCCTAATGGCGATGTACGGGTTTTTGACAGCGCCAGCCGCTCAGAAAAATTCATCAGGCCCGAGCAGGTGACAGGTACCAGCTATGTGTTCCGCCCAAACGATGTCCAAAGAAAGGCGTTGATTGCCAAAAAGAGTTGGGTTGGGCAATTGCTGTGGCGTATGCGTAAGCACATCGCGCTGGTTTTTGTTTTGTCATTTGTGGGTGGCGTGTTGGGTCTGTCAACACCGCTGTATGTCCGCTTTATTTACGACTCGGTCATTCCTTCGGGCGATCTGCTCATGGCCTCTTATATGTCGATTGGTGTGCTGGCAGTGATGGGGGTGAGCTATTTGCTGCGGACCCTGAGCGGCCAGATTTTGGCTTTTGTCAGTGGTCGCACCGATTATGTGTTGGGTAATGGTTTGTTTCAGCGCGTGATCAGTTTGCCTACCTCGTTTACCCAGGGCGCATCCATCAGCCGTCAGGTGGGTCGTTTGCGTAACTTGTCTGGCTTGCGAGATTTCATCATGGGCCCTTTGTCTTTGCTAATCTTCGAACTGCCCTCGACTGTTGTCCTGCTCATCTTGATCGCAGTGATCAATCCTTATATTCTGGTGGTTTTGCTTGTGATGGGTGCTTTGGCTGCTGGGCTTGGGTACTGGTCAAGAAAATCAAACGAATACGCGATAACCAAAATTAGCAAAATGCAGCAGGAGCGGTGGGAGTTTTTGAACGATACCCTGATCGATATGCGCACCATCCGTATGTGTGGCGCAGCGCCGTATTGGGTTGAGCGCTTTCACGAATTCAGTGGTAAGGCGATCATGGCAAATTTCCGCAACCGCGAGTTGCAAGCGCGTACCAGTGGCATCTCCAGAGTGTTAGGGTCCGCTACCGGCCTTCTGGGATTGGCCACGTCTGCTTACCTGACAATCAATGGGCAAATCACCAGTGGCACCATGATGGCGACGATGATGATCTTGTGGCGAGTGACCGGGCCACTGGAGCGGCTTTTCATGACGGCAACTACGTTAAACCATGTGTGGGACAACTTGGAGCAAATCGACCGCCTGATGCGCCTCAAGGGCGAGGCTGATATCGGGGTGTCACAAACGCTCAGAGGTGATTCAAAAGGTAATTTAAGTTTTTCCAGGGTTTCGTTTCGGTACGTCAGTGATGCTGATCCGGTACTGCTTGGTGTCTCTTTTGAAGCCAAACCCAGGCAACTTCTGGTCTTAACTGGCGGTGTGGGTTCAGGTAAATCTTCAATTTTCCAATTGATTGAGCGCACCTATTCGCCACAGGCAGGCACCATCCGCCTGGATGGGGCTGATATTCGGCAGCTCACCGCCTATGACTTGCGCTCCAAGTTGAGCTATATGCCACAACACAGTGATTTGTTTTATGGCTCTGTCACACAAAACTTGCTGTTGGTGAATCCGGCTGCCTCTGACGCTGATGTTCAGTGGGCGGTGGAAATGGCTGGTCTGGCCGCCGACGTAGCGGCGATGCCAGAGGGTATGAATACCCGCATCTCCAGCAGCAAGTCGGACCAGTTGCCACACGGATTCAGGCAACGCCTTGCTTTGGCCCGGGTCATGCTTAAGCCAGCCCCCGTGGTCTTGCTCGATGAACCCGGTGCTGGTATGGACCGGGAGGGCGAAGAAGCCCTGATGCGTTGCCTGACGTGGCTGCGAGGCAAGTCAACCGTGCTGATGGCTTCGCAACGACCCGCGCACATGAGGCTGGCTGACACTGTGATCGTGATGCAGCAGGGTAATTTGGTGGCAATGGGTCCGTTCGAAAGTGTCAAGGGCAGAATTTTCCAGGATGTAGCCAAATGATTTTCTCCAAAAAGACCAAATCTACCAATAACAAAAGCAGCGATGGATTGACGCTTGGCACCCGCGAGCGGCGCTTGTTGTCGGAAACCAGTCATATTGAAGAAGAGTTGGTACCGTCTTTTGTTAGACCCATTTTTCTGATCGTAAGCGCTCTGATCATTTTGTTTTTGATTTGGGCAGCGGTCGCTCAAATGAAGGAAGTGGCGCACGCCCCAGGCGAAATTATCCCAAATGGCTTTATAAAAGTAGTGCAACATCTTGACGGTGGCGTTGTGTCAAAAATTGCAGTTGAAGAGCGCAGTCTGGTTGAACCAGGGCAAGTGGTCATGACACTCGATGGTGCCCAAGTCAAGGCCGAGCTGTTGCAAATGCAGACGCGCCATGAGAACCTCAGGCTGCGCACTGAGCGATTGAAATCATTTGTCGATGGACGCAGACCAAACTTTGGTCCAGATAGCTCGGGCTGGAACCTCTTGGAAACCGGGCAGTGGCAACTTTTGCAAACACAAAATGCGGCCAGAGCATCAGCGATTGCCATTCTTGACAATCAGGCACTACAAAAACAACAACGGATTGAGCAGTTGACACAATCGTTACAAATTGCCAAAGAACAGTTGGCTTTGACCAGCGAACTGAGTGCGATGCGCGAAGAACTGGCTACAAAACGCTTGATAAATCGCACTGTTTTGCTGGAAACCCGTCGCGCAATGGTGACCGCTATTGGTGAAATTGAACGTCTGACTGAAGAAATTGGTATCGTCAAAAAAGAATTGTTAGAGATCAGGGCCAGGCGCTCAGACACACTCAACCAGTTGCGCCGTGATGCCATGAATGAATACGGTAGTGTTACGGCCGAGATGGCAGAGGTGGCAGAACAGATTAAGCGATTGCAAGACAAAGTTTACCGTCTTGACATCCGTGCGCCGATACGCGGTTGGGTGCATGACCTGCGGGTCAAAACCATTGGCCAAGTCATTCAACCTGGTGCGTTAAACATGCAAATTGTGTCTGACAAGATCGTAGTTGAAGCCGAAGTCAAAATTTCAGCCCGCGACATAGGTTTTGTCAAGGTAGGTCAGCCTGTGAATTTGAGGGTCACAAGTTTTGACTATGCGCGCTACGGCATCGGAAAAGGCTTCCTCAAACTTATCAGCGCCTCCAGCGTCACCGGGACAGATGGCATACCGTATTACAAAGGGCTAATTGAGCTAACCAATC
>JAQTSL010000230.1 GCA_028711355.1 Rhodoferax sp. | reverse complement strand
TTGGCCACCCTGCGGGTCGATCAAATATTGAGGGTCAAATTGGCCGGTAGCCCATGAAGACAGTGCGCTGCTAGCTATGGCATTAATAGTGATATCGCGACGCGCCAAGTCGTCTTCCAGGCTGACATCGGGCGCGGCGTGAAAGGCAAAGCCGTGATAGCCGGGGGCCGTTTTGCGCTCGGTGCGCGCCAGCGCATATTCCTCATGCGTTGTCGGGTGCAGAAACACCGGAAAGTCTTTGCCCACGGGCGTGAAGCCCTGCGCCAGCAGTTCTTGCGGCGTGGCGCCCACCACCACCCAGTCGCGGTCTTGCACCGGCAACCCCAGCAGAGCATCGCGCACAGCACCGCCAACTAGGTGAATCTGCATATTAGAGCTGGCTCAACGAGCAGAAAAGGCAGAAAAGGGGACGCCACCCTTTTTCTTTAAAAAAGGGTGGCGTCCCCTTTTCTGCCTCTGCCTTTTCTGCATATCAGCGGTGCAGCCGATACGGCTCTTCGAATTCCAGAAAATCGTGCTCGGCGCAGGCCGCGTCGATCCACGCTTTGACACCTGGCAAGGCACACACGCGCTGTACGTAGCCGGCCATGTCGTCGGGCAGCGGCAGCGCGTAAGTGATCAGGCGGCTACAGACCGGCGCAAAGTAGGCGTCGGCGACGCTGAAGTTACCAAACAACAGCGGCCCGCCGCTGGTCTGGAGCGCCTCGCGCCACAGCGCCACCAGACGCGCCACGTCGCTGCGCACACCGGCGTTGTCGCGCCAGATCAACGCCCCGGCTTCTGGCAAGCGCCCTTCAATGTTCATCGGGCAGGCACTGCGCAGCGCGCCAAAGCCGCTGTGCATTTCGGCGCAGACGCTACGGGCACGGGCGCGCGCTGCTGCGTCGTGTGGCCACAGTTCACATTCTGGGTAGCTTTCGGCTACGTATTCGGCAATCGCCAGCGTGTCCCACACCAGTAAGTCGCCGTCTTGCAGCACTGGCACCTTGCCGGTCGGCGACAGACCGCGCAGCTTGGTCTTGAATTGCGAGTCAGGCGTGAACGCGTCAAAGCGCACCATCACTTCTTCAAATTCGATGCTGGCCTGTTTCAGTAGCACCCATGGTCGCATCGACCACGACGAGTAGTTCTTGTTACCAATGTAAAGCTTCATGGCAGGCTCCTGTCCTCAGGGGTGGGGTCGGTACGCGGGCCAATTTGCCCCAGCCGTTGTTTGAGCGACTGCGTTTGACCACTGATCATGGCGGCATAGACGGTGGTGTTGGCGAGCACTTTTTTGACGTAGTCGCGCGTCTCGGCAAACGGAATGGTTTCGGCCCAGATCGCCGCTTCTAGGGTCGGTGAGCCAGCTTGACCGCGCCAGTTGCGCGGACGGCTCGGGCCGGCGTTATAGGCGGCGGCGGCTAGCGGCATCGAGCCGGCAAAATCGTCCAACACCAGCTTGAGGTAGCCGGTGCCGATGGCGATGTTGGTATCGCGCTCGGCCAGTTGACTAGACTTGAAGTCGGTCAAGCCAATTTTTTTGGCGGTCCAGCGTGCCGTTTTCGGCATCACCTGCATCAGGCCAGACGCCCCCACACCCGAGCGCGCGTTGGTGATGAAACGGCTTTCCTGACGGATCAGGCCATACACGTAAGCGGGGTCCAGTCCGATCGCCTGACTGCGTTGCAGCACCGCGTCGCGGTGCGGCATCGGGTAGCGCTGCGTCAGGTCGATCACGCCCTGCGTACGCTCGCTGGTGTTGATGCAGCGGTCCCACACCGCGTTTTGGCAGGCCAGGTCGGCAGCAGCCAGCAGCTCACGGTCGTTCATGCCGCCGGGCGTGTGCAGGTTGGTGCTGTAGTTCCACTCACGCACGCCCTCGGAGCGCAAACCCAGCGCGATGGCGACCAGTGCGCGCTGCAAGCCCGGGTTGTTGCGCGCGCGTTCTTTTTCTTGCGCCGTCAGGGGCGTCGGCGCCTCGGGTGGCACGATCGCCAGCCCCAGTTCTTCTTGTGCCAGCATCGGGTAAAAGCCGCGCACACTGGCGATCGCCTGCAACAAACCGCGTGCTTGCTGTTGCGCGGCTTGACCACGGCCCGCTTGCAGCAAGGCACGGGCACGCCAATAGACCCAGGTGGCATCGTCGGCGGCCGCTTGGCTCATGGCGTCGATGGTCGCCAGTAGCTCGTCCCATTGTTGCTGGCGCAGGGCGGCACGCGCGCGCCACGCCAGGTGGTCATCGTTGAGTGCCGTCGGGTGGACATTGCCAAAGTAGCGCAGCGCATTGTCTGAGAGCTTTTGCGTGGCCTGCTTGCCAATGGCACCCCAAGCCCAGTCGCGTTGCGCGCTGCTGAACTGCGCTGACCAACGCTGCGTCAGCGCCTGTGCCGCTTGATCCGGGTCGCTGGCAGCCCAGCGCGTCAGCGCCAGCAGCGCCAGCTCTTGCATCACACGCTGGCTGGTCGGTTGGCGTTTGAGCAAAAAGTACGCTGGCTCGCTCAGCGCTTCCTGTAGCAGACCGGCCGCGTTCGGGGCGACGATCGCGACACTTTGCTGCACCGCGCGCATCTGGTGCTGTTCGGTTGCCAGCCGCGCCTTCTGCCACACGGCAGCTTGGCTCAGATGGCGCTCTTCAAAGTGTTGGCGCGCCGCCAGCAGACAGGCGTCGCCCGCGCCTTTTTGCCGGTACCACTGCGCCGTCACGGCGTCGGCCATATTGACACCGGCCAGACTGTGTTCCATCGCCAACGTGTAGCAACGCACCTCGGCATCGTCGTTCATGCGGAAATCGTTGGCCAGCGCGGCAAAGCGGGGCCAGTCTTGCCGCTGGCCGAGCAGTAGCAGCCAGTCGTTGCGCAGCCGGTCTTCCTGGTAGCTGCCCTGGTATTGGGTCAAAAACTGCCGCACTTCGTCAGCCGATGCGCTGGTCAGGCGTGCGCTGAGCTCCCAATAGGCCGCCCACGGTTGCAGCGGATGGCCCTGCGCCTTGGGCAGCAGGGTGCCCAGCCGCTTGCTGTCACCCTGCTGGTAGGCCTGCTGCATCTCCAGCAATACCGCATCGGCACTGGACTGCGCACTGGCCCCGGGCGCGGCCAGCGCGCCCACCATCACAATCAATGCCAAAATCAATCTGAACTGCATAGGGCGATTATGAATAACTCTGACGAACAACGGGCACTTGAAAAAAAAGCCTTGCGCAAGCGGCTGGTACAGCAGCGCCTGCAACTGCCCGACCGCGAGCGCCGCGTCAGCCAGTTGCGCCAGGTGATGCGCATCTGGCTGGTCGGTCGGCCCGACACCGTGATTGGCGCCTATTGGCCGATCAAGGGGGAATTTGACCCACTGCCAGCGCTGCACCGCTGGAAGGAAGACGGCGAACTGATCGATCGGCCGCAACGGCGCAAGATTGGACTGCCAGTGGTGGATAAAGTTCGCAAAACCATGACGTTTCACGCCTGGTACCCGGGCTGCCCAATGGAAGAAGACGCATTTGGCATTCCCAAGCCCAAAGACACCGAGCTGCTGACGCCGACGCTGCTGTTTGTGGCCTGCGTTGGCTACGCGCCGGGTGGCTACCGGCTGGGCTACGGCGGCGGTTTTTACGACCGGATGCTGGCGCAGATGGCGCCGCCCCCGACCACCGTCGGGCTCGGTTTTGCGACCGACTATTTGCCCGACTTTGAGCCCGAGTCGCACGACCTGCCGCTGGACGCGATCCTGAACGACCACGGCGTGGTGTGGCCGGTGTGAACGAGGGTTGACCTTGATCAAAGTGGCGACGGGTGTTTGGATTCAAATGGGCCTGGCGGCGAAATTCAGCCCAGTCCCCCAATTGAATCGATGGAATCTAATCCATCTGTGATTTGATCAATGATTCGGAACAAACTCAAACTCAAGGTTGGCATCTACCTGTTTGTCACTCTTTCGGTCGCAACCGCGCTGTCTGCCTGGCTTTTTTTGAAACACCGTGAGGAAGACATGCAGGCGGTGGTGGCCAGCCATGTCACGCAAATTGCGGATGTGGTTGTGGCCAGCACCCGGTACGCCATGCTGCTGAACAAGCGTGACATTGCGGCCAAAATCATTGAGGACATTGGCCAGCAAAGCGGTATCGAACATTTGCGGGTGATCAGCAAGGACGGCACCATCGTCCACTCGAATCTGAAGTCCGAGGTTGGCTCTTCAATCCGCCAACAGGATGAGCCCTGTGTTCGTTGCCATCAAACCGCCCAGCCCCTCAAGCAGGTGAGCGACGACAAGCGGTGGAACATTTCTGACGGCAAAGTCGGTCACCGTGTTTTGACCAGCATGCACGCGATACGCAACGAGCCAACCTGTGCCTCAGCGTCGTGTCATGAACATCCGCAAAGCCAGTCGGTGCTGGGCATTGTTGATATTGCCTATTCGTTGAAGGACATCGACCAATCAACGAAAGATCATACTTACGACGTGGTGGGAATGGCGTTTGTGTTCATTCTTCTTTTATCTGGCGGTGTGGGTTATTTTTTGCAACGCCTGATTTATCTGCCCCTGAAAGACCTGGAATCCGGTGCCATCAAGGTAAGCGCCGGCCAACTGGATCAGACCATTCCAGTGCGAAGTGCGGATGAGTTTGGGCGCGTTGCCGACTCCTTTAATCATATGACTGCGGCGTTGAACCAATCCAGATCAGAGTTGAATGAATTGATTCAAGGGCTTGAATGCAAGGTTCAGGAGCGAACCAAAGAATTGCTCGAAGCCCGCGCTGAAGTGGCGCAGGGCGAAAAACTGGCCTCCATTGGGGTGCTCGCCGCCGGCATTGCCCACGAGTTGAATAATCCCCTGACGGGTGTGTTGACCTTCACGTCGCTGCTGCGCAAAAAGGCGCCAGATGGAAGCGATGATGCGGCCGACTTGGACCTGGTCATCGGGGAGACCAAACGTTGCGCCAGCATCATCCGGCGCTTGTTGGACTTTGCACGTGAGAAGGTTCCAGTGCGGGGATTTTTTAACCTGAATCAGGTGATTGAAGATACCGTGCGGTTTGTTGAACGACCGGCCTCACTGCACCAGATTGACATACGTTGCGACCTGGACTCTGCGTTGCCCCCGGTTTGGGGTGACGCTGACCTGCTCAAACAAGTCATCATGAACCTGTTGGTCAACGCTCAACAAGCCATTGTGGCAAGCGGAGAGATTACCGTGCAAAGTCATGTGCGCGCCGCCACGGATGCAACCGACGCCATACCGTTCATCGAGGTTGCTGTCTCTGACACCGGCTGTGGTATCCCGCAAGCCAATTTGCAACGAATTTTTGACCCCTTTTTTACATCCAAAGAAGTTGGCAAGGGCACTGGCTTGGGCTTGTCGGTCAGTTACGGTATTGTCAAAGCCCATGGCGGGAAGATCACCGTCGAGAGCGTGGTTGGGGCGGGAACGACATTCCGGGTCGAACTGCCGCTCACGTCCATGGATGTTGAAACCAAACCTAACCCTGGTGAATTGAAGTCATGAGTGTCAGCCTATTGATTGTTGATGACGAAGAAATTGTCATCCGAAGTTGCCGACGCATCTTCAGCGACAGCAAGTACGTTGTTGACAGCGCTCAGAGTGGCTTTGAAGCCCTGAAAAAAGTTGAGGAAACCAGCTACGACATTCTCTTGCTTGACATCATGATGCCCAAGATGGATGGTCTGCAGGTGTTGCAACAAGTCAAGGAAATGCATCCGTCCATCGATGTCATCATGATGACCGGACTGTCTGAAATTCAGACGGCGGTCAGGGCGATGAAGTTGGGGGCTTTTGATTACCTTTCAAAGCCATTTGATCCGGATGAGCTCCAGCACGTTGTCGAGCGGGCGCTGGAGCGTCGCCAACTACTGCAGGAAAACCGCTCGCTCAAGACAGAAGTCAGCTCCAAGTACCGGTTTGAAAACATCATTGGATCGAGCCCGCCGATGCAAGCTGTTTTTGCCCTGATCGGCAAATGTGCCCCGACCAACAGCACCGTG
>JAQTSL010000229.1 GCA_028711355.1 Rhodoferax sp. | reverse complement strand
CGGTCCGCCAACAACCTGACCCCGCCCCACTCTGACAAATCGCATGCACCCATCACCTCACGCCGCCTTGAGTTGTTGCGCATACCCCTTGAGCACCTCTTCGCGCAGCACCGCCCAGATAGCGGCGTGCAACTCCAGAAAGCGCGCCGTGGTCTTGATCTCGGCCACATCACGCGGACGCTCGATGTCGATTTGAAAGTCACCAATCGGGTGGCTACCCGGCCCGGCGCTCATCACCACCACGCGGTCACTCAGGGCAATGGCCTCGTCCAGGTCGTGGGTGATGAACAGCACGGCCTTCTTCTTTGATTGCCAGATCGCCAACAGCTCGTTTTCCATGAGCTGGCGAGTTTGAATGTCCAGCGCTGAAAATGGCTCGTCCATCAGGATGATGTCGGGGTCCAGTACCAGCGTCTGCGCCAGGTTCACGCGCTTTCGCATGCCGCCGCTCATCTGGTGTGGGTAACGGTTGCCAAAGCCGCCCAAGCCGACACGGCGCAGCCAATCGTCGGCCTGCGCGCGGGCGTCCAACATGGGCGTCCCGCGAAACTGTAGGCCGGCAGCCACGTTGTCTTGCGCGCTGCGCCAGGGCATCAGGCTGTCGGACTGGAACATATAGCCGGCGCGCGAATTGATGCCCGCCAGCGGCTGGTCAAACACCGCCACGGTGCCGGTGCTGGGTGACAGCAGCCCGGCAGCGACGTTGAGCAACGTGCTCTTGCCGCAGCCGGTGGGCCCGACTACGCTGACAAACTCACCCGCTCCGACACCCAAGTCCACCTGCTGCACGGCGGTGTAGCGCTGGCCGGGTTGGTCTTTGCTGACAAAGGTGCAAGCCACGTCTTGCAGCAACAGTGCGGTCATGGGCGTGTTGGCCGGAGCAGGCGGGCCGAGACTCAGCCTTTATGAGGGGACTTGGCCAGCGCCTTCTTGACCAGTGCGTTGGTATAGACCCCGTTCAGGTCGGCCTTGAAGGCGGCCATCTTGGCATCGACACTGGACAGTGCCTGGTACGCGGTAGCCGCACCTTTTTCAGGGAACAAGCCGTCGGGTGAGAGCGCTTTTTGCGCTGCCAGGAAACCGTCAATATAGACCGCACGGTCGCCCAGCAGGTAGCTCTCGGGCACGGTCTTGATGATGTCACCGGGGCCAGCGTGCTGGATCCATTGGTTGGCGCGCACCATGGCGTTGACCAGCGCCTGTGCGCTGCCTGGGTGCTTGTCCAGAAACGCTTGCGGCGCGTACAGGCAGCCCGCGGGCATGGGGCCGCCAAACACCCGCTCGGCTTCTTTGACGATGCGCGTGTCGGTAACGATTTTCAGATTGCCCGAGCGCACCAGCAGGCTGATGACCGGGTCCAGATTGCTGATGGCATCGAGCTGCCCGGCCTGCATCGCGGCCACCGCGCCTTTGCCGGCACCGACACCAATAAAGCTCACGTCGCTGGGTTTGAGGCCGGCCTTGGCCAGCACAAAGTTGGCCATGATGTTGGTCGAGCTGCCCGGCGCAGTGATGCCAATTTTTTTGCCCTTCAGGTCAGCCACGTTTTTGAAGTTAGGCATCGTTTTTGGGTTGATGCCCAGTACGATTTGTGGTGCCAGCCCTTGCAACACAAAGGCGCGCATCGGCTGGCCTTTCATCTGCATGTTCAGCGTGTGCTCAAACGCGCCAGATACTACGTCCGCACTGCCACCCACCACCGCCTGCAGCGCCTTGGAGCCGCCGGCAAAGTCCACAATGGTCACGTCCAGGCCTTCGTCCTTGAAGTAACCCAGTTGCTCGGCCACGGTCAGCGGCAGATAGTAAAACAGGTTCTTGCCGCCCACCGCGATGGTGAGTTTGGTTTTGTCGGGCGCTTGCGCGTGGGCCAAAGCAGGCAGCAGGCTGGTGGCAGCGGCTGCTGCGCTGGCGGTAATGAGTTGACGGCGTTGCATGAGGGTTGTCTCCAAATGGGATGTGGGCCCGGCGGGCGGTGTGCCCTGAATCATAGCGGCGTGGGCGACCCTTATTCCACCGTCACGCTCTTGGCCAGGTTTCGCGGCTTATCGACATCGGTGCCGCGCGCGCACGCCGTGTGGTAGGCCAGCAGTTGCAGCGGCACCACGTGCAGCATCGGGGAGAGTTCGCCATAGTGCTCTGGCATGCGGATCACGTGCACGCCGTCACTGCTCTCAATATGACTGTCGGCGTCGGCCAACACGTACAGCACGCCACCCCGGGCGCGCACCTCGTGCATGTTGCTCTTGAGCTTTTCCAGCAGCGCGTCGTTCGGTGCCACGGTGACCACTGGCATGGCGCTGGTGACCAACGCCAGCGGCCCGTGTTTGAGCTCACCGGCCGGGTAAGCCTCGGCGTGGATGTAACTGATTTCCTTGAGTTTTAACGCACCTTCCAATGCAATGGGGTAGTGCAGCCCGCGCCCCAAAAAGAGTGCGTTTTCTTTGGCGGCAAAGTCTTGTGACCAGGCGATCACTTGTGGCTCCAACGCCAGCACGCTTTGCAGCGCCGCAGGCAGATGCCGCATCGCCTTGATGTGGCGCGCTTCATCGGCCTCGCTGAGCAGTCCGCGCGACTGCGCCAGTGCCAGCGTTAGCAGGAACAGGCCCGCCAGTTGCGCCGTAAACGCCTTGGTACTGGCTACGCCAATCTCGACCCCGGCGCGAGTGATATAGGCCAGCTCACATTCGCGCACCATGGCGCTGGTGGCCACGTTGCAAATGGTCAGCGTGTGCGTCATAGCCAGACTTTGCGCGTGGCGCAGGGCAGCCAGCGTGTCGGCCGTTTCGCCGCTTTGGGAGATGGTGACGACCAGCGTGCGGGGGTTGGGCACCGAGTCGCGGTAGCGGTATTCGCTGGCCACTTCCACCTGGGTCGGGATTTTGGCGATGCTCTCGAGCCAGTATTTGGCGGTGCAGCCGCTGTAAAAACTGGTGCCGCAGGCCAGAACCAGCACCGCGTCGATGCCCTTGAACACCCGCGCGGCGCTGGCTTGTGTGCCATCGAACAGCTCGGGCATGATGCTGGTGATGCCTTCCAGGGTGTCGGCAATGGCGCGTGGCTGCTCAAAAATTTCTTTTTGCATGTAGTGACGGTACGGGCCCAGTTCGGCTGCGCCGCTGTGCGCGTGGACCGTCTTGACCGGCCGCTGCGCGGGGGTGAGCGGCTTGAACGCCTGGTCCACCAGCCAGTACTTGCCCAGTTGCAGATCGGCCACGTCGCCTTCTTCCAGATAGACGATCTGGTCAGTGACACCGGCCAGCGCCATCGCATCGCTGGCCAGGTAATGCGCGCCATCCAACCCCACACCCAGAATCAGCGGTGACCCGGCGCGCGCGCCAATCAGGCGCTGCGGCTCGTCCTTGCAGAACACCGCAATCGCATAAGCGCCGCGCAGCGAGCCGATGGCCGCTTTGACCGCTTCAAACAAATCACCGTCATACAAACTGTCGATCAGGTGGGCGATCACTTCGGTGTCGGTTTGGCTTTGAAACAGATAGCCCTTGGCTTGCAGGGCAGCGCGCAGATCATCGTGGTTTTCAATGATGCCGTTGTGCACCAGCGCCACGCGTCCAGGCTTGCTGTAGGCATCCGCACCGGGGCCGTGGCTGAAATGCGGGTGCGCGTTGTGCACCGCTGGCGCACCGTGCGTGGCCCAGCGGGTGTGGGCAATGCCGGTGCTGCCCGCCAGGTGCGTGGTGGCAATTTGTTCCTGCAACTCGGACACGCGCGCGGTGCTGCGCGCGCGCTGCAAGCCGCCAGACCAGACCGCGACACCGCACGAGTCATAGCCCCGGTATTCCAGGCGTGACAGGCCCTGCACCAGGATGGGGACGATATTTTGGTTGGATACGGCGCCGACAATGCCACACATCTCTTGCTCCCAGAAGTAAGGTTGGCATGGTATAAGGTAAGATAAGAAATATGCAGTCTGTTTATTTTATTTTATGACTGTTAATTTCATATTCTACAATTTTCGGTTTAATATTTCAATATATCCATATTTTTGAATGAAAACATCATTATCGTTTCGACATTTTTTACTGGCACTGGCGGTGGTGGCGGTCTGGGGCAGCAACTTTGTCGTGATCAAGCTGGCGCTGGGCATACTGCCACCGCTGCTGTTTGCCACGCTGCGCTTTGCCGTGGTGGTGTTTCCGCTGGTACTTTTTTTGCCACGCCCAGCAGTGCCGTGGCGCAACCTGGGGGGTTACGGGCTGCTGATTGGCGTGGGGCAGTTTGGCCTGTTGTTTGTGGCCATGAACGGGCATATTTCGCCCGGCCTGGCCTCGCTGGTGATTCAGGTGCAGGTGTTCTTCACCATCGGGCTGGCGATGCTGCTGGCCGCTGAGCGCCTGCAGCGGGTGCAGTGGATCGCGCTGGCGCTGGGTGCAGCGGGCCTGGGCGTGATCGTGGCGCACACCGACGGCAGCACCACCTTGCTGGGGCTGGGACTGATCTTGCTGGCGGCGCTGGCCTGGGCCGGCGGCAACCTGGTGTGCCGCGCGGCCGGGCGCATCAACATGGTGGCCTACGTGGTCTGGTCCAGCCTGTTTGCGGTGCCACCGCTGTTTGTGCTGTCGCTGTGGGTGGAGGGTTGGGACGCGCTGGCGGCGGGTGTGCAAAACGCCGGCCTGGACGCCTGGGCGGCAGTGGCGTGGCAGGCCTGGGGCAACTCAATCTTTGGTTACGCCGCCTGGGGCTGGCTACTGGCACGCTACAGTGCTGCCACCATCACGCCGATGGCGTTGCTGGTGCCGGTGTTTGGTATGGGTGCTTCAGCGCTATGGCTGGATGAGGCACTGCCGGCCTGGAAACTGATCGCAGCGGCGCTGGTGCTGTCGGGCCTGGCGCTGAACCTGCTTTGGCCGTGGTGCTTGCGGCGGCGCCATACATGAGTGCAAAATTGCCTTGTAGCGCTTATTTAACAAGCGTAGCGTGCTATGTATTTTAGTAGTCTGCGAGACCTCAAAATCAGTCAGCCCATGAACCCCCTGAACCTTGACACGATCGACCTGCAGTTGTTGCGCCAACTGCAAATGGATGCCGCCATGTCCAACCAGGCGCTGGCCGAGCGGGTCCACGTGTCGCCGCCGACTTGTTTGCGCCGAGTCAAAAGGCTCAAGGACGCGGGCCTGATCGAACGCCAAATTGCAGTGCTCAGCGTGGACCACCTCGCCAGCACCATCGGTCACGGCCTGTGTGCCGTGGTGGAAATCACGCTGGACCGGCAGGATCAGGGTGCGCTGGACGCGTTCGAGAAGAAAGTGGCCTTGGATGAAGCCGTGCAGCAGTGCTACCGCGTCTCGCCCGGCCCCGACTTTGTGCTGGTCGTCCACGCCGCCCATATGCCCGACTACTTGGCACTGACCCAACGCCTGTTCACGGCGGACGCCAACGTGCGCAACGTCAAGGCATTTTTCAGCGTCAAGCGCAGCAAGTTTGGCGCGGCGTTGCCGCTGCCGACAGCAGCAACCTAACGCAGCAACCAGCGCCAGCGACCGCGGCAATATCGATTCTGCCGCCCAGCCGCTGCATGATCTTGCGACTGGCCACCAGCCCCAAGCCCAGCCCGGCGAACTCGCGCGCCGGGTGCAGTTTGCCAAACACTTTGAACAAGGCGGTGGCCTGCGCGGGGGCAAAGCCGATGCCGTTGTCGCTCACGCTGATCTCGCAATGCGCATCGTCCAACGGCTTCCAACGAAGCGTCACCAGCGTCTGCGGCTGGTGACGGCTGAACTTGAGCGCGTTGTCCAGTACGTTGACCAGCACCTGGCGCAGCAGGGCGGCGTCGGCCAACAGCGGTGGTACGTCAGGTGCCAGTTGCCATTGCACCGACTGCAAAGGGTAGCGCGCCGCCACCTCTTGTGCGGCGTCTTGCGCCAGTGCGACCCCATCCACCGCTTGCAGGTTCAGCGGCTGCTGTGCCAGCCGCGAAAGCTGGGTCAAGCCGTCCAGTTGGCTGGCCAGCAGTTGCGCCGACTG
>JAQTSL010000228.1 GCA_028711355.1 Rhodoferax sp. | reverse complement strand
AAAAGCAGTTACAGGATTACACGCGTTATAACGATTACCTGGGCTCGGTGGTGCCGCTGCTGGCCGATCGGCTGAAGTCGCCGGTGGTGACCATCACGCGCGATTTGACACAGGTGGACACGGTTGGCAAAGAAAAATACAAGCTGCGTGCCGACGTTACCGTGGTCAGCAAATACAAGCTGGTGTTTGCTTTTGCGCTGGACTTGAGCCCATCTGCGGTGGCGTTGACGCCTCATTCCAACGGCATTGCCGTTAAGCTCAACCGCCCGACGCTGGCCGGCGAGCCAAAGGTTGAGTTGCAATCGCAGCAGGTGCTCAGCGCCCAGCCACCGACGGATGACCGGGCGCTGCTGGCCGAAGCGAGCGCTAATTTTCAGGCCACACTGCGCAGCACCGCCGCGGCACTGACCAGCGACGAAACGGTGCGCGGTTTGTGCAAGCTCAAGGTGATGGAGGCCCTGCGCGACGCGCTGGCGCAGCAGCCTGGCGTGCGCCAGGTGCCGGCGCTGTTTGTGGATTTTCGATAGCTGTTCGTGACGCCCGCGCAGTCAGATTAAACCCGCAGCGCACGTCGCTGTCGGTCAGGCAGCATTTTTGCGGGTACAAACAGAGGATCGGTTCCTCATATCTAACGGCTATGCTCACAGAGCCACTCCGAGGCATGAAAAACAGATCGTCGGTGCAAGCCGCAGAATGGGGGTCAGAGCCCAATTCGGTGATGCGTTATTGGTTGACTTGAATATCGGAGCCCGAATTGGGATCCGACCCCCATTCTGCTCAAGTTTTGATCAGTTGAGGACAGAGCAAGCTCACTGCGTGTAGCCTTGGTCTGTCCCCCAAGTTCTAATCAGTTGAGGACAGAGCAAGCTCACTGCGTGTAGCCTTGGTCTGTCCCGCAAAGTATCAGGGTGTAAACAGCGTGGCGGGGCATTCCAGCAGCACGCGCAGGCGCTGGATGAACTGGGCGGCGTTCATGCCATCGACCACGCGGTGATCGAACGAACTTGAGATGTTCATCATCTTGCGCACCTCGATGCGGCCATTGCGCACCATCGGGCGCTCGACGATGCGATTCGGGCCGACGATCGCTACCTCGGGGTGGTTGATGACGGGGGTGTGCGCAATGCCGGCCAACGGCCCCAGGCTGGTGACGGTAATGGTAGAGCCACTGAGTTCCTCGCGCGCGGCGCGGCCAGAGCGTGCTGACTCGGCCAGGCGCGTGATCTCGGCGGCGCAGGCCCACAAATCAAGCGCCTCGGCGTGGCGAATCACCGGCACCATCAGGCCGCCGTCGGTCTGCGTTGCCAAGCCCAGGTGCACCGCCGCATAGCGCGTGATCACAGCGCCGTCGTCGTCGTAGCGCGCGTTGATCTCGGGGTGGTCGCGCAGCGCCAGCACCAGTGCGCGCACCAGCAGTGGCAGCAGCGTCAAACGACCGCGCGTCTTGCCGTGCTCGGCGTTGAGCTGGGCGCGCAAGGCTTCCAGTTCGGTGACATCGACCTCTTCGACGTAAGTGAAGTGGGGAATGCGCCGCTTGGCGTCCTGCATCTTTTGCGCGATCTTGCGGCGCAAGCCAATGACGGGAATTGTTTCTGTGGCCTCCAGAGGGATCAAGCCCTTATCAGATGTGCGCTGATAGCTATCAGTAGTAGAGCTGTTGAGGGATCGGTCCAGGTCTGCATGGGTGATCTGGCCAGCACTGCCGGTGGCCGTGACGCTGGCCAAGTTGATGCCCAATTCCTTGGCACGCTGGCGCACCGCAGGGGCGGCGAGTGCGTGGCCCGCACCCCGAGCCAGTCCCAACGGGCCAGCGGGTAAGGCCGGGGGTAAGTCCGCGGCGTTGTCGCTGCCTGACCCACTGGGAGTGGGCCGGGGTGGGGGCACGACGGCAGCCGAGCTGGCCACCGCTGCGGCCACAACAGGCGGTTGAGATGCTTCGCTCTTTGTAGCTGCTTGCGCTTGCCCTGCTTGTTCTACAGCCGTTTCGATATGAATAATCGGGGTGCCTACGGGGACCACCTGGCCGACCGCTGCGTCGAGCGACAGCACCGTGCCAGCCAGATGCGATGGGATTTCCACCGTGGCTTTGTCGGTCATCACGTCGGCAACGATCTGGTCCTCGGCCACAGCGTCGCCCACCGCCACGCGCCAGGCCACCAGTTCCACCTCGGCAATGCCTTCGCCAATATCAGGCATCTTGATGTTTTGAATTGTCATGGTTCAGGCCTCCAGCACACGTTGCAACGCGCCGATGACGCGCTTGGGGGTGGGAAAGTACAGCCATTCCTGCGCGTGCGGGTAGGGCGTGTCCCAGCCGGTGACGCGCTCGATCGGCGCTTCCAGATCGTAAAAACAGTGTTCCTGCATCAGGCTGGACAGCTCGGCGCCCAGACCGCAGGCGCGCGTGGCTTCGTGCACGATCACGCAGCGCCCGGTTTTCTTGACCGATGCCACCAGCGTGTCCAGGTCGAGCGGCCACAGGCTGCGCAGGTCGATGATCTCGGCATCGACACCGGCTTCCAGAACGGCCGCCTGCACCACGTGCACCATGGTGCCGTAGCTGATGATCGTGACCGCAGCGCCTGCACGAACGATGTCAGCACAGTCCAGCGGCACGCTGTAATGGCCCTGCGGCACCTCGCCCTTGGGGTGGCTGCTCCAGGGCACCACCGGGCGGTCGTGGTGACCGTCAAATGGGCCGTTGTACAGTCGCTTGGGCTCCAGAAAAATAACCGGATCGTCGCATTCGATGCTGGCAATCAGCAGGCCTTTGGCGTCGTACGGGTTGCTCGGCATCACGGTGCGCAGACCGCAGACCTGGGTAAAGATCGCCTCTGGGCTTTGGCTGTGCGTCTGGCCGCCGTAAATGCCGCCGCCGCAGGGCATACGCATCGTCAGTGGCGCGGTAAAGTCACCGGCCGAGCGGTAGCGCAGGCGCGCCGCCTCCGACACGATCTGGTCGAACGCCGGATAGACGTAGTCGGCAAACTGGATTTCGACCACCGGGCGCAGGCCGTAGGCGCCCATGCCGACCGCCGTGCCAACGATGCCGCCCTCAGAAATGGGCGCGTCAAACACACGCTGGCTGCCGTATTTCTTTTGCAGGCCCTCGGTGCAGCGAAAGACGCCGCCAAAGTAGCCCACGTCTTGCCCATAAACCACCACGTTGGGGTCGCGCGCAAGCATCACGTCCATGGCGTCGCGCAGCGCCTGGATCATCGTCATCTGGCTCATGGCTGGCCCTCCAGTTGTTTGACTTGCGCCATCTGGCGTTGCAAGTGCGCGGGCATCTGTTGATAGACGTCCTCGAACATGTTTTCAACTGACGGTGTGTGCGTGTCGATCAGGGTGCCAAAGCGTTCGGCCTCTTTTTGCGCCGCCACCACTTCAGCCTCGACCGCTTGTTGCGTTGTCACCTGCTCGGCTTCGCTCCAGCTGCCCAGCCCAATCAGGTGCTGCTTGAGCCGCGCGATCGGGTCGCCCAGTGGAAAGCGCTCGACGTCGGTGACGGGGCGGTATTTGCTCGGGTCGTCGCTGGTGGAATGCGCACCGGCCCGGTAAGTGACCCATTCGATCAAGGTCGGGCCAAAGCCGCTGCGCGCGCGCTCCAGCGCCCATTGGGTGGCCGAATAACACGCCAGAAAATCGTTGCCATCAACACGCAAGCTGGCAATACCGCAACCGGCACCGCGCGCCGCAAAGGTGGTGCCCTCACCGCCAGCAAGGGCCTGAAAGGTGGAAATGGCCCACTGGTTATTGACCACGTTGATGATCACCGGTGCGCGATAGACGTGGGCAAAGGTCAGGCCGGTGTGAAAGTCGCTTTCGGCGCTGGCGCCGTCGCCGATCCAGGCGCTGGCCACTTTGTCGTCGCCCTTGATGGCGCTGGCCATGGCCCAACCCACCGCCTGAATCACCTGCGTGGCCAGGTTGCCGCTGATCGAGAAAAAGCCCTGCTTCTTGCTGCTGTACATCACCGGCAACTGGCGCCCTTTCATCGGGTCACGCGCGTTGCTGTAAAGCTGGCAGATCATGTCCACCATGTTGTTGTCGGCGCGCGCCAGCAGCAGCCCTTGCTGGCGGTAGGTGGGGAAGCACATATCGCCGTCGCCAATGGCCAGCGCGTGCGCGCAGGCAATCGCTTCTTCGCCCAGGCATTGCATATAGAACGACATTTTTTTCTGCCGTTGTGCGATCTGCATGCGTGCGTCAAAGGCGCGCGTCAGCATCATGGCGCGCAGGCCACGGCGCAGGGTGTCCGGGGTGACCTGCGGCGCCCAGGGCCCAACCGCCTGACCGGCGTCGTCGAGCACACGGATCAGCGCAAACGCCAGATCGTTGGTTTGCGCGGCCGCTACATCAACCGGCGGACGGCGCTTGGCGCCGGCGGCAGACAGGGGGAGGTAAGAAAAATCAGTGTCACGGCCGGGACGCCCGGTGGGCTCTGGCACGTGCAGGTGAAGCGGCTTGCGCTGTGGCATGAAAGCTGTCTCCTTGCAAGTTTGTGTCTTGCTTCAGAATCAAGAAACCCGACCCGGCGACCAGCGGATAGCGCGTCGCCAAACCGGACCCGACAAGCACCGCCCGGGATCTCCATGGCGGCAACTTGAGGGGCCAAGCATAGCGGATTTTTGCAAGTATTTCCCTACAAACCGGCGGGAACGCAAGGCCCGGTAACCTTCGCCCTTTAATTTTCAATTCAGGAGACCTTTTATGCTCGACCCGAACCAGTTGCAGGATTTTTCTTCTTTGCTGCCCGGCACTTCGACCGAAGCCGGTGCCAGTCGCCGCACCGCACTGAAGGTGGCGCTGGGCGTGGGCTACGCCGCCGCAGCGACGCCGATCATGGCGCAAACGGCGATCAAGACTTCTGCGGAAGGTTTGATTGCGGCCGAAGGCATTTATGACGTGGACGGCTTTTCGGTGCCGTTTTATTACGCGGCACCGGCAGGCAAAACAAATTTGCCAGTGATTCTGGTGATTCAGGAAATCTTTGGTGTGCACGAGTACATTGCCGATACCTGTCGGCGCTTGGCCAAGGCCGGGTATCTGGCGATTGCGCCCGAGCTGTACGCGCGCCAGGGCGATCCGGCGCAGTACCAAGAGACCGCCAAACTGATGGCCGAGGTGGTGTCCAAGGTGCCCGATGCGCAGGTGATGGCTGACCTGGATGGTGCGGTCAAATGGGCCGGTCAGAACGGTGGCAATCTGAAAAAGGTAGGCATTACCGGCTTTTGTTGGGGTGGACGCATCACTTGGCTGTATGCCCAGTACAGCGGCCAGGTCAAAGCGGGCGTGGCCTGGTACGGGCGGCTGGTGGGAACCGCATCGGCGCTCACACCCAGGCACCCGCTGGAGCAGGCGGCGCAGCTCAAGGCTCCGGTGCTGGGCCTTTACGGCGGTGAGGATCGTGGCATTGCCCTGACCACCATCAATCAAATGAAAGAGGCGCTGGCCGAGGCCGGTGCCAAGGGCAACCGGGCGGCGCAAATGAGCGAATTTGTGGTTTATCGCGACGCGCCGCACGCCTTTCATGCTGATTACCGACCGAGTTACCGCAAAGAAGCGGCCGAAGATGGCTTCGCCCGGGCGTTGGCGTGGTTCAAAGCCCACGGTGTCGGTTAACGTGAAACAACAGGATGTCATACCGGGCCACGACCCGGTATCCATGAATTTGGACGCACTGGATTGTGGATCGGGGTCCGCTTGTGACAGCCATTTCTCATACTTCGGGGTGGCTTCAACCGAGAAAATCCATTAGGCGGGTCTTCGACCCTGCGCAGCGGCTGGCGGCCGATTTGCGGTCATTTTGAACGGTCATTCGTTGTTCATAGCTGGGCTATGAACGCCTCACGCCCGCCCAAACCGCCTCGCAACTCGCCTCGCCATCCATCTGAATACGAAGGGACTTCCCTCTTCCCGGTAACGGCATCAACGTGCCATGATTGGGTTTTGGAAGTCAATCATTAACCTTTTGAAGGAGAAGTCCCATGA
>JAQTSL010000008.1 GCA_028711355.1 Rhodoferax sp. | reverse complement strand
GGGCAGTTGGGACCTGGCTTTTGCGCTGATGCAGCGCGCGCACGTGGCAGTCACCCCTGGGCGCGACTTTGGTCACGCTGAAACTGCGCATTTCGTGCGGTTTTCCAGCGCCAATTCGATGGCACAGTTGCAAACCGCGATGGACCGACTGGGGACGCTGCTGGCATGAGCACGCCCTTTGGCTGGCCGCTGCGCGTCTATTGGGAAGACACCGACGCCGGGGGCATCGTCTATTACGCCAATTACCTGAAGTTTTTTGAACGTGCCCGCACCGAATGGTTGCGCTGGCTGGGCGTGCACCAGCAGGCGCTCAAACAGCGCACCGGTGGTATGTTTGTGGTCAGCCGCGCCGATCTACGCTACCTGCATAGCGCACGGCTGGACGATCAACTTTTGGTAACAACTTCGCTGCTGCAAGTGGGGCGCGCATCGATCACAATCACGCAACAGGCATGGCTGGCCGGTGCGTCTGAGCGTATGCTGCTATGCGAAGCCACTATCCGCGCCGGTTGGGTCGATGCCCAGGGCAAGCCCGGTCGCATTCCCCAAGAAATTCTGGACATACTATGAATCAAGACCTTTCCATTTTGACCCTGGTGCTCAACGCCAGCCTGGTGGTGCAACTAGTGATGCTGTTGCTGATCAGCGTGTCGATTGCCAGTTGGGCGGCCATTTTCCGCAAGCTGTTCTCATTGGGCAAGGTCAAGGGGCTCAACGACAGCTTCGAGCGCGAATTCTGGTCCGGCAGCAGCCTCAACGACCTCTATGCCGCTGCCACCAAAAACGCTCGTTCGGGGGGACCGATGGAGCGCATTTTTGCCAGCGGTATGCGTGAATTCCAGAAACTGCGTGAGCGCAGCATCACCGACGTCGGCACGCTGATGGACGGCGCGCGGCGCGCCATGCGTGCCAGCTTTCAGCGCGAGATGGACGCGGTAGAAACGCACCTGAGCTTTCTGGCGTCGGTCGGTTCGGTATCTCCCTACGTCGGTTTGTTTGGCACGGTCTGGGGCATCATGCACGCCTTCACCGGGCTGGCCGCACTCACCCAGGTGACGCTGGCAACCGTCGCTCCAGGCATTGCCGAGGCGCTGGTGGCGACTGCCATTGGCCTGTTTGCCGCTATCCCGGCGGTGGTGGCGTACAACCGCTTTGCGCGCGACATTGACCGCATTGCGATCCGGTTGGAAACCTTCATGGAAGAGTTTTCCAACATTCTGCAGCGCAACGTCGGCGCGCAATCAGCCTCCGGGCACTAAACCACCGAGCCACAGGAGTCAACCATGCCAGCAGTTGCACACCGGGGACGCGGACGCCGCACCATCAACGAGATCAACATGGTGCCGTTTATCGACGTGATGCTGGTCCTGCTGATCATCTTCATGGTCACCGCACCGCTAATTGCACCCAGTGTGATCGACCTGCCTAGCGTGGGCAAAGCGGCCCGCCAGCCCGACCAGGTGCTACAGATCATCGTCGGCAAAGACGAGACGCTGTCGCTCAAGCACAAAGACCAGACCAGTCCGGTGACGCTGAAGAATCTGGCGCAGACGGTCAAACAGACGCAAGTTGGCGCCGCCAACCCGGCCGTGGTCATTAGCGCCGACAAAAGTGTCAAGTACGAAGCCGTGGTCAAAGTGATGGACACGCTACAGCGCGCTGGAGTGGCTCGCGTTGGCCTGTCGGTGCAAACCGTCAACTGAAACTGCCTTGTCCTGCGCCATGAACGCCGCCACCGAACGCCTAGAATTTGCGCCGCCCGCCGCACCCGGCGTGTTGCGCGCGCTGCTGCTAGCGCTGCTGGCGCACGCACTGCTGATAGTTGCATTGACCTGGGGCGTGCAATGGAAGCGCGACCGCCAGGACGCCAGTATCGAAGCCGAACTCTGGGCCACACTGCCGCAAGAAGCCGCGCCGCCGGCGCCGGTGCCCGAACCTGAGCCTGCCGCGCAGCCGGTGCCAGCCCCGCAGACAGCACCGACACCGCAGGTAGAGCCGCCCAAGGTGGACATCGCGCTGGAGCGCGAAACACAACGCGTTGAAAGGCAGCGCCTGCAGGAGCTTGAAAAGCAGCAAGCAAAGGCGCGACTGGACAAGCTACGCCAGGAACAACTGGCGGCAGAAAAGGTCAAGGCAGAAAAGGTCAAGGCAGAAAAGCCAAGGCAGAAAAAGCCAAGGCAGAAAAAGCCAAGGCAGAAAAAGCCAAGGCTGACCAACGCATGCAGGCGCAAGAGCAGAAAGCCGCCCAGCAGCAGGCCAATCTGCTGGAAGCGCAACGCACCAAAAACCTGCAACGCATGGCCGGTATGGCGGGTGCCAGTGGTGGCGCCAACGCCACTGGTAGCGCGTTAAAGGCGGCCGGACCGTCGGCTGGCTACAACGGGCGCATCCAGGCACGAATCAGACCCAACGTTGTGTTCACCGAACAATTGGCCGGCAATCCGAGCGCGTTGGTAGAGGTGCGCACGGCGCCGGATGGCACCATCGTTGCACGCAAATTGCTACGACCCAGCGGCAACTCGGCCTGGGACAGCGCGGTGCTCAAGGCAATCGATAAAACCGAAATACTGCCGCGCGACATCGACGGGCGCGTGCCACCGGTGCTGGAAATCAGCTTCAGGCCGAAAGACTGAGACCTTGTGGAACAGACCAAGAGTTACGCGCAGCGAACTTTGCTCTGTCCCCAACTATCCTGAAACCTTGTGGGACAGACCAAGAGTTACGCGCAGCGAACTTTGCTCTGTCCCCAACTATCCTGAAACCTTGCGGGACAGACCAAGAGTTACGCGCAGCGAACTTTGCTCTGTCCCCAACTATCCTGAAACCTTGTGGGACAGACCAAGAGTTACGCGCAGCGAACTTTGCTCTGTCCCCAACTGATTAAAGACCTTGCGGGACAGACCTCAAGAATTTCCCTCGACCACTGAGCGATAGCCAATCCGAAAGCCGCCCCAGTGCTGGCCTTCAAGGTAAATCGGCACCGACAGGTCATGCATCACTTCACCCGTGTCGCGCTTGTAGGTCTGCAACAAGAACGGTCTGGTGTTGGAGCCGCAACGCGCACCGGTACGGTCACTGAAGATGCGCTTGGTGCGATTATTGACAAAATCAATCGCGTAATCACCCGTCAGAGGCTGCGCAAACTTATTGTTATGGGTCGGCAAATAACCATTGTTATCGACCGCAATGGCAAACACAAGCTGCGGCATGGCCGCCAGCACACCCTCTTGGATGGCAGGCAGAACACGGTCGCAAAAGGTATCAAATTGGGTACTGTGCTTTTGCGGGTCGGTGTTCGGGATCGGTTGATATTGCCGGTCAAACAGTGCTTCGCGGCTGATCTGGCCATTGGCAATGGCTTGGGCAAAGACCCGCTGCACATCTTTGGCCGCGCTCTGCGCTGCCAACCTGATGTCATCGTGCGCCGTTTTCACGTTGAATTCTGCCAACCCGTTGCTGATGCCCTCGGCCAATTCAGCCAACGCCATCGCCGAATCGGTGGCGCGCGGCAGATCCGCTTCCGTGGTCAACATACTGTCGCGAATCTGTGAAATTGAATCAGAAATGACGCGCGCGGTCTCGACGTGCTCGCGTGCCGCTTCGGCAATTTGCTGAATCCGCTGCTCGGACTCGCCGGAAGAGCGCTCAATGTCATTCAGAATGGCATGCACGCGTTCAACATTTTGCGCCGCCTGGCTCACCTTGCCGGTCAGGGCCGTCATGCCAGCGGCCGCCTTTTCTGCCTGTTCGTTGATTTCACGCACCATCACGCCAATCTCGTCCGTCGCAGACTTGGTACCCTGTGCGAGTTGTCTGACTTCACCAGCGACCACCGCGAAGCCTCGTCCATGCTCACCCGCGCGGGCGGCTTCAATCGCGGCGTTGAGCGCCAGCAGGTTGGTCTGGGCAGAGATTTTGTTGATAACTTCCGTGATGATGTGAATCCGGCGTGATTTGTCCTGCAATGCCTTCATCGTCACCAACGCCGCCTGCGCGTCTTTGGTGGCTTCGTTGATCCCGTTCAAGCCGTGGTCAACCTCGTCGCGCCCGGCTCGGCTTTCGCTCAGCACTTCGGAAGCGACCCGGAAAGCTTGCTCTGCATTACTGGCAATTTTCTCGGTGGTGCTGGCATTTTGCTCCGAGCCGGTCACAACCGCGTCAATCGTCTGCACGTCCTGTTCCATCTTCTTTTTCACGGAATCGACAAAATAAGAAGTTTCCGCCGCACCAATCATGACCTGATCGGTGGCTTTCCCAATATGGTCAACAAATTCCATGATGTTGGACCCGCGGGTACTGCGCCGGGTTAACCAAACCGCAATCACGGCACTCGGTAGCGCAGCAACCAAAGCCAGCCAGATCGGACCAAGCGCCGCTCCCAACGCCCAATTTAACAGCAGCGCCAGCAACAGGCCAACGCCTACCGCGACGCCAACAAACAGCAGGTTAAGAAACCATGGGCGCTGAACAATTTTCATTTTGTCCTTCTTATAGGTAGGGCTCTTCTGGTCACCAAAGGAAATTGGGACTCGGCGGTACAAGCATACCGCAAATCAAAAAGACTAAAAACTCGACAAGCTGCGCCCAGACCAGCACCAAGTAAAAAAAATCGCGGCAGAAACGACCAAAGCCGACCTGAATTCATTCATAAACAATTTCTACACTACCTGGTGCCGCCTGGGCCCACCAGCTCGCCAGCGCGGCGTCACTGGGGTAGAACCGCACCGCCTCACCAAGCTGCAACTGCGCGCTGGCGGCACCCTGCTCAGCAGTACAAGTCAGCGTCACCTGCACCCCCAGGCCGTATTGCACCACGCCCTGTTCAGTTGGTTCGCGCTGCACCGGAAAGTCCCGCAACATCCGGGCGATGTCAAGCCTGGGCAGCGACGTGTCTGGCAGCTTCAAGTGCAGATGTTTGCCAAACCGACAGCGCGCCTGCTCAAGACCCCAGAGTTGCGTTACGTTGAGTTGCAGCCCACCGGAAAAGCGGTCTGGCTGTTGCCGTGCCATAACAACGATCACCTCATCGTCACGCAGTTGGTTACGGTTGGCGTTGTACAGCGCCTCCTCGACCCGCGCGTCCAGTACCGCTGAGCCGTCGTCCAGCTTGAACAGTGCCAGCTTGCCACGCTGCCCGTTGATAACACGCAAGTCGGTGACAACACCGGCCGCCAATTGCGGTTCACGGGTGTCAATCAGATCGGACAGCGCCCGCTTGACAAAACGGCGCAGCTCGGACGCCACCTCGTCAAACAAGTGTCCCGACAGATAGAACCCGAGCGCAGTCTTTTCAAAGGTCAGCCGCTCCTTGACGCTCCAAGGCGTTGCAGCCACCAGCGGCGGTTCTTGTGTGCTCGATCCCAGCGCGTCTTCCTCGCCCAGATCAAACAGGCTGCACTGATTGGCGTTGGCCAGCATCGCCGCACCATATTCGAACGCCAGGTCCAGGCTAGCCAGCAGGCTGGACCGATTGAGATCGATCCGATCGAACGCACCCGCCTTGATCAGCGCCTCGACCGTGCGCTTGTTGATGCGAGTGCGGTCCACCCGGGCGCAAAAATCAAACAGGCTCTTGAACGGCCCCTGCTGCGCAGCGCGTGGCCCCACGCCGAGGCCCAGACGTGCTGCCACAATTGCTTCAATCGCGCTTTGACCACTGCCCTTGATAGCCGCCAAACCGTAGCGCACCACGCTGTCAGACACGGGTTCGAACCGGCTGCTGCCCCGATTCACGTCAGGCGGCTCAAACGTCAGCCCCATTTTGAGCGCATCCTGCAACAACACCTTGAGCTTGTCGGTGTCGTCCATTTCCACCGTCATATTGGCGCAGAAAAACTCGGCGGTGTAATGCACCTTGAGCCAAGCCGTGTGGTACGCCAGCAGCGAATAAGCGGCGGCATGGCTCTTGTTGAAGCCATAGCCGGCAAACTTTTCCATCAAGTCAAAGATCTCGTCGGCCTTGACCTGATCGATGTTGTTTTTGGCCGCACCGTCGCGAAAGGTCTGGCGCTGGCGCGCCATTTCGGCGGCGTCTTTTTTGCCCATCGCGCGGCGCAGCATATCGGCGCTACCCAATGAATAGCCCCCCAGTATCTGAGCAGTCTGCATGACCTGCTCCTGATAGACCATGATGCCGTAGGTCTCGGACAACATCTCAGCCACCAGCGGGTGCGGGTACTCCACCACCTCGCGGCCGTGTTTTCGCGCGACAAAGCTTGGGATCAAGTCCATCGGACCGGGGCGGTACAGGGCGTTCAGGGCGATCAGGTCTTCCAGCCGGGTTGGTTTGGCGTCACGCAGCATGCCTTGCATACCACGACTTTCAAACTGGAACACGGCCTCAGTCTTGCCCTGCTGGAACAACCGATAAACTGCTACGTCGTCCAGTGGCAGGGTTTCAAACGCAAAGTTCTCCTGCCCCGGGTGGCGCTGGTGGATCAACTCGCGTGCTATTTCCAGAATCGTCAGCGTAGCCAGGCCTAAAAAGTCAAACTTGACCAGACCAACCGCCTCGACGTCGTATTTGTCAAATTGGCTGACCGCGCTATCGCTGCCGGGCTGCTGGTACAGCGGACAAAAATCAGTCAGCTTGCCGGGTGCAATCAGCACCCCACCGGCGTGCATGCCAATGTTGCGTGTCAGCCCTTCAAGCTTGCGCGCCAGCTCCAGCAGCGTATGCACGTCTTCTTCTTTGGCCTCGCGCTCGGCTAGCACCGGTTCGGCCTCAATCGCATAAACCGTCTTGTCGTCTGGCTTGCGGTCCGGCGGCGGCAGTTGCAGCGTAACAGCCACGCCGGGCTTGTTCGGAATGAGCTTGCTGATGCCGTCGCAAAAGGTGTAGCTCATGTCCAGCACACGGCCCACATCGCGGATCGCCGCGCGTGCGGCCAGGGTGCCAAAGGTGGCAATCTGGCTGACCGCGTCGCGGCCATACTTGAACTTGACGTAGTCGATCACACGATCACGATTGGTCTGGCAGAAGTCAATGTCAAAGTCGGGCATCGACACCCGCTCGGGGTTCAAAAAGCGCTCAAACAACAGTTTGTAGCGCAGCGGGTCCAGGTCGGTGATTTTCAGCGCATACGCCACCAGCGAACCAGCGCCCGAACCGCGTCCCGGTCCGACCGGGCAACCGTTGTTTTTGGCCCAGTTGATGAAGTCGCCAACAATCAGAAAGTAGCCCGGGAAATCCATTTTCAGAATGGTTTCTAGTTCAAACTCAAGCCGCTCCTGGTAGCGTGGCCACTGCAACTGACGCTGGCTGGCGTCCAGATAGATCTGGGCCATGCGTTCGATCAGCCCCTGTTGCGCCGCGTAGCGAAAATAGTCATTGACCGACAACACCTTGCCGTCCACCGACGGAATTGGAAAATTGGGCAACTGTGGTTTGCCCAGCAACAGCGTCAGGTTGCAGCGTTGGGCTATTTCAAGCGTATTGGCCAGCGCCGACGGCAGGTCGGCAAACAGCGCCTGCATCTGGCTGGCAGATTTGAAATATTGTTCACGCGTGAAGCGGCGCACCCGGCGCGGGTTGGCCAGGATTTCGCCTTCTGCAATGCAGACGCGCGCCTCATGCGCCTCAAAATCGTCGGGCGCGGCAAACTGGACCGGGTGGGTAGCGACCACCGGCAACTGTAGTCGCTGCGCCAATTGCACCGCGGCAGCGACGTGCAGTTCGTCCTGTGGGCGACCAGCGCGCTGCAATTCCAGGTAAAACCGATGGGGAAATATGCCAGACAGTTGCAAGGCCAGATCGAAAGCGCGCGTCGAGTCGCTTTGCAACAACGCCAGCCCAACTGGTCCGGCCTGCGCGCCCGACAGGCAGATCAAGCCACCTTGCAACTCGGCAAGCCACGCCAGCGTCACCACGGCCTGGGTCTTGCCGGCGCTTTGCGTCCAGGCGCGCGTGAGCAATTCAGACAGGTTGAGGTAGCCTTGGTGATCTTGCACCAGCAGCAAAATCCGCGACTGTTGGGTCGCGTCAGACCCCAGGCTCTCCAGCCAGACTTCAGCGCCAATCAACGGCTTGACACCACGCTTGCGACCTTCTTTGTAAAATTTGACAGCACCAAACAGATTACTCAGATCAGTGATGGCCAACGCAGGCTGTCGGTCCGAGGCGGCAGACTTGACAATATCATTGATGCGGTTGGTGCCGTCGATGACGGAAAATTCGGTGTGCAGGCGCAGATGAACAAACATGGCCTGCATTGTAGGAAAGCAAAGGGGCTACGCTTTTGAAGATTCTGGTGGTGGACGATCATGCTCTGGTGCGCGAAGGCTTGTCGCAAGTGTTGCAGGGCCTGGATGCGCAGCATCACACCGAAGTGTTGCAAGCTGCCGATTGCACACAGGCGTTTGAGTTGGCGCAAACGCACCCCGACCTGGACCTGGTGCTGCTGGATTACCATCTGCCCGACATGGATGGCCTGACCGCGCTGGGCGTGCTGGGCCAGCGCCACCCTGAGCTACCGGTGGTGATCCTCTCGGGCTCGGCCAACCCGAGCATCATGCAGCGTCTGATGGAACAAGGGGCAGCCGGCTTTATCACCAAATCAGGCCTGAGTAGCGATTTGCTCGATAGCTTGCGCCGGGTACTCAAGGGTGAGGTGGTGGTGCCCAAAGAATTTGCGCCGCGTCCGGCCGGAGCTGGGTTGACCTGCGCAGCACCGGTGTTTACCCAACGCCAGCAGGAAGTTTTGAAGCTTATCCAGCGCGGCTACAGCAACCGCGAAATTGGCGACAAGCTCAATCTGGCTGAAGAAACCATCAAAAGCCACGTGACGTTGATTCTGCGCATCCTGGGGGTGAGTAGCCGACTCCAGGCGGCCATGGAGGGACGACGCTGGGGCTATGGCATGAACAGCACACCGGCACCTTGATGCTCAGGCCAACAGACGCCGCAGCAGGCTGCGCAGCTTGGCCGGGCGAACCGGCTTTTGCAGCAGCGTCAAACCGGCCTCCTGTGCCTGCTGCGCCAGGCTGGGCTGGCTGTCGCCGCTCATCAGGCAGGCGGCGACACCAACGTTTAGTTCGCGCCGCAACGATTCAATGGCCTCAATACCGTTGACTTCGTCCTGCAAACGGTAGTCGCTGATAATGACACCGGGCACCCAGCCGTTGGCCATCTGCTCAAGCGCCTGGGCCAAACTACCGGCCTCGAACACACGCATTCCCCAGCCCTGCAACAGCACCGTCAGCGCCTGGCTAGCCAGTGCGTCGTCCTCGATCACCAGAACATCCACGCCGGTCAGTTCAAGGGGGGTGCTGTCTTCGGTTGCCCCCACAGCCAGCGCGTTGGGGTCCGCCTCCACCAACGGTAGCGTCACCGTGACGCAGGTGCCCAGGCCCAAACGCGACCTCAAATGCACCGCGAGTCCCAGCAGGTCGGCGGTGCGCTGTACGATGCTTAAACCCAGGCCCAAACCTTTGGTGCGATCGCGTGCGGCATTGCTCACCTGGAAAAATTCGCCAAACACCGCCTGGTGGTGTTCTGGCGCAATGCCGACGCCGGTATCCCAGACCTGAATCTTCAACTGCTGGCACGACCGGTATGCGCGTGCCACCACCAGCACCCGACCGCGTTGGGTGTAGCGGATGGCGTTATTGACCAGATTAAGCACAATGCGATACACCAGCGTCGCGTCGCTACGTACCCAGGCCGTGCTGGGCCGGATCTGTAGTACCAGCCCCTTGGCACGCGCCACATCCGACAGGTCCTTGCTCAATTGGTCCAGCAGCGTTGCCATTGCAAAAGGACGTTCGTTCACCGGCACCCCATGCGCTTCCAGTCGGGAAATATCGAGCAGACCATCGAGCAGATTTTGGAGTGCCAGCACCGACGCCTCCAGATGGCTGACCAACTGGCGCGTCTGGACATCATGATCAAGCTGCGACAGGCGTGACACAAACAAGCCCAGCGCATGCGTGGGCTGACGCAAATCGTGACTGGCTGCGGCCAGAAAGCGCGTCTTGGCCAAGTTGGCAGCTTCTGCTTCTTCTTTTTTTTCGCGCAGCTTTTGCGTTGCCAATTCAACCTGCTGCTGCAACTCATCACGCGCCAGCCGCAATTGCTCTGACATCTGGTGTACCCGCACTTGCAGATCGTACAAAGGATCGTCGCGCGAAAGCGCGCCGCGCCGCTCTCGCGCTTGATCAAACTCACCCCGACCGATCTGCTCCACCAATTGCGAGATTTGCATGATCGGGCGCAGCACGCCGCGGCTGAGCCAAACTGCCAGCGCCATGCCAAACAAAAGAGTCAAACTAACGATCAAGCCGCCGACCAACAGCAGATTGCGTTTACGGTCATTCAGGGCCTGGCGTGAAAACGACACCACCACCTGCCCCAGCGACACCCGAGACGGCGGCGTCGATGCAATCGCGCCGTCAAACACCTCCTCCAGTGGGGTGTTACTTGGAAACACCGGCTGGCGAATGTAGTCCACCGGCTGGCGGGTCAGCGACCCATGCGTTTCCGTAAGTAGCTGGTCTAGCGAAGGCATCAGAGCCGAGTCACCCCCACTGGCCAGGACTTGCCCCTGCCGATCGACAATAGCCACCCACCGGACGTCAGCTTCAAGCAATGCACCAACAACCAAAGCTTGCAACTGCGTGCGGTTGCCCGAAAACAAACCGTATTCACTGGCCATCCCGATTTGTCGTGCGACCAGATGGTTACGTTGTTCGTAGGCTATCTGCAGGTCGTCAGACCGGCTCATCAGCGCCCAGACTGACAGCAGAACGCTGATCAGCGCCAGCGGCAACAAGGCTGCCAGTAACATCCGTGTACGTATGTCAAGTGCCTTCATGGCAAACGCTCCTGCCGCCGCAGCGCCATCCGCAGCGTCTCGCCATCGAGCGTCAAACCAAGGGCGCGGGCCACTTGGGTGTTGACGTCCACCTGAAAATCATTGGGTTCAACCGGCAGCGCTGGCAAGCGGCCGTTGCGCAACGCAGTCAAAACCTCATCTGCCGCCTGGACGCCGGCCTGCGACGGACTTGAGTACAGCGAAAGAACGGCACCCGCACGGGCATAGGCTGGCGAAAACGCCACCATCGGTACGCGTGCCCGAAAACTTGACAACAAGATATTCTGGACGCTGCTGCTGTTGAACACCAGGGGGTCGGCCAACGCCAGCAAGACATCGCTGCCATCGAGCACCTCGCTGAGCGCCGAAAACAGCGCTTGATCATCGGTCACTTTCGCATACCGAAGAAGCATGCCTTGCTCTTGCACCAAGGCACTCAACTCTGGAAATTTGGCAACAGAATCCGGTCCAAACAACACGCCCACCTGCCTGGCATGCGGCAGCGCCAAGTGGACCAGCGCCAATTGACGTTGTAACGGCTGGTCCAAATAAAGCGCGCTCAACTGCGCCGACGTTTTACGTCCGCTGGACTGCAACAATTGCTCAAAACTTCGACGGGGAATCAGCACACTGAGTACCGGCGCGCTAACGTCTGCTGACAATAACGCTTGCGTCGCCCGAGCGCCAACACCCACAAAAAGGCGGGCCGAGGCCAGCGTGCCATCTTTGATGCGTCGGTCCAGATTCTCTGGCGAGATCAGCTCTACCGCGGATTTTGGCAAACCGCCGCGCTCCAGTGCATCGACCAGAGCCTGGTTGGCCTGCGCATAGGCTGCCGAGGCGTCGCTGCTGATAACCGCCACCTGCGGCGACACCGGCTGTGCCAACGGCGCCAGCGCAAAACCCAGCCAACAGCAGGCCATCAGGTGTCGCAGGAATCGCTGCATCGGGCCTGCTCAGTGTTGCAACCGCAAGGTCATAAAAGCCTGTTTTGGAAAGGAAAAATTTTTTCCATAGTCCAACAAGGCGCCGCCGGCGTTTTGCACGGTCAACGCGATCTCACCACGATAGGCGCCCCATCGAGCCGACTTGGCCAAACGCAAATCGGTGCGTGACAAGGAGCCGCGCCAATTGCCAGTTGACGGCAAGGTGACCGCCTCCAGATAGCGTTGGTTCACCGCAAAGTGCCAGCCGTCAGGCAATTGTTGCAACCATGAAACGGTGTAAGCACTGCGCGGCACAGCGGCCAACAGGTCCGGATCAAACAGCAACGGCGCGGCCTCAACAATCCGGCTTTTTTCAAAAGTCAGGCCAAGCCGGGCCCCTTGCCACGGACGTGCCTGCCACTGGAGCTCTACCCCCCGAATCGAAAAGCTGTCGCCGTTGAAATAATCTCGCGGGTTTGACGGCAACAGTGAACTGCCGACGGGCAAGGCATAGGTCTGGCTTTGTATGAAACCACTCATCGCTTCGTCATAGACCCGCACATCGAGTTGTGAATGCAGCCAACCCAGTTCGGCGAGATAACCCAGTTCCCGCGTCAGCACTGACTCAGCCTGCACCTGGCCGCGCGCCAGCGTGGTGACCAGCAAAAGTTGACCGGCCGCGCTATAGCGAATGTCACCCTGCTTTTCAAAAACACTGGGTGGCCGAAACGCCCGGGCGACACCGGCGCGCAAGGTATGTCCAGGGGCAGCGTTCCAGTTCACCATCAGCCGTGGGGCCAAACTTGAGGCACTGGCGCTGCTGCGTTCCACCATACCACCCGCATTCAACAAAACATCCCGAGTCAGGTGCCATTCGACGTTGGTGAACAGGCGCGTGAAGTCGGTGATGATCGCGTCAGGAGTGTTATAAATCGGCCGCGACGTCACCGACTCGCGGCGCCACTCAGCGCCCCAGACATAGCGCAGATCAGAACTCAGACGGCGCATCGCTTCGAATTTCAACGAATCGTTGCTAGCAACTCCGCTGTAGTCCAAATCCACCGGTGCCAACGCGTACGGCGCCAGATCCACAAACGACTCCCGCATGTGCGCAAAGCCCAGGGAAATATCCTGATTGCTGTTAACTGTCTTTTTCCAGTCAAGCTGCAAAAACTGTGAGTTGTATCCAGTCTCGCGCAGTGGCGCGTTGAAATTGGTAGCAAAGCCTCTTCCGACAGCTACTTGCATCCATCCGGTGCGCAGTTCCAACTGCGTATCCGCCGCGACCGGCAACTCGGCCTTGAAGTTGGCACGCTGCACCCGGTTATGACCGTTGGAGCCGGTCAAGCTATCGTCACTACGCTGATCGACACTCAGGCGCATTGCGGCGCCCAAGGCGCCCCATCCAAGGCTCATTTGCGCGTCCTGAATACCGTTTTCGCCATGATTGATGCCAACGCGAATCCCGCGGGAATCTGATGCACTGCGCGTCACGATATTGACCACACCCAACATGGCTCGTGCACCGTAAGCGGCCGAGTTGGAGCCACGAAACACCTCAATGCGTTCGATGTCGTCCAGCGCCACCGACATCAGGCCCGGTGCCACACTGCCAAACAAATAGGTTGAATAAACCGACCGGCCATCGATCAGCACTTGAATACGCGCTGAATAGACACCAAAAGAGCCGTGGTAATTGGCTTGCGGCGCGTCTGACTCAAACGCGTTGCTGGTTTGAAAGCCGGGTACCAGGCGCAACACATCGACCACGTCGCGTGCGCCCGACCTCAGGATGAAATCGCGGTCGATCAGGGTCATGGCACCCGGCGTTTCATCGAGCCGCTGCGGCAGGCGTGAAACGCTCAGCACAATGGGCACCTCAGCGAGGTAATCTTTCTCTGAAACGGTGGGCGTCACTTGCGCGCCAACCCACGGGCAAAAAAATACCAAGCCCAGCGCGAGTGCGCCAGCTTGGTAACCCGTGCTAGCGCGACGGGTAGCGTTCAACGAGGGTTTCATGGGGTCTAGTTCTAGGTCTGATCAGACCCGGATTTTGCCCCCACCTGGGCCGAACCGACCCAGCCAATCAAATTGCCGAGCTCAGCCTTTGAATTGGGCGGCGATATCGGCCACACGCTTGCCAAACTGGCGCGCCGTCTCCAGGTCACCCGGCAACATTTCGGCCGGGGACGCATCTGACGGCGTTTGCGCCATGGCGCCTGCCGACGAGCCCACGTAATTGACGTCGTTGCGCGTTGCCGCTTTGGCGTTGCTGGGCATCATGCCAGTGCCCACCCAAATGCCGCTGTGCTGCATGGCCAGGGTAAACAGGTAATGCAGCGTGCTGTGCTTGTCGCCGTTCATGGTGGCGCTGTTGGTAAAGCCGGCAAACACCTTGTCTTTCCAGGCCTGACCGTACCAGGGCTTGCTGGAGGCGTCGGCAAATTTCTTGAACTGCCAGCTCACGCTGCCCATATAGGTGGGGCTGCCCATGATGATGGCATCTGCTGCGCCCAAAGTGGCCCAGCCTGCGTCGGACAGATTGCCTTCGGCGTCAATCGGCACCAGTTCTGCGCCGGCGCCTTCGGCGACAGACTGCGCCATGCGCAACGTATGGCCGTAGCCAGAATGAAAAACAACAGCAACTTTTGCCATGAGGTAACTCCTTAAAAAATTAAAAAAACAACTGAAAAATACAAAACTGATTCGATTCAAAAATCACTGGATTGCGGGTCAAGCCCGCAATGACAAGCGGGGCTGTCATTGCGGACTTGATCCGGAATCCATGCACTGGCATCGTCAGGCAGCCAAATCAAACACCAGCACCTCGGCGTCTTGTGCTTCGGTCAGCGCCAATGATCTCTCGTCGGCCAGCAGCGCCGCATCGCCGGTGTGCAAAGCCAGGCCGTTCACGCGCAAGTCACCGCGCACCAGATGCACATACGCCTTGCGCTCGGCGGCCAGCGCGAGGGCCGCCGTTTGCTCTGCATTCAATAGCCCTGCATACAGGCGGACATTGGCGTGGATGTGTACCGAGCCTTGCGCACCGTCGGGCGAAGCCAGCAGGCACAAACGTCCCTGCTTGGCCACAGCATCAAACGTCTTTTGCTCGTAGCTGGGCACCACGCCATGCACGTCAGGCTCTAGCCAGATCTGTAACAAGTGCGTGGTGTCGTTGGGTGCGTGATTAAACTCACTGTGTTGCACGCCGGTGCCTGCACTCATGCGCTGCACCTCGCCCGGCAAGATTGACGCTACATTGCCCATGCTGTCCTGGTGCGCCAGGTCGCCCGAGAGCACATAGGTAACGATTTCCATGTCGCGATGGCCGTGCGTGCCAAAGCCCATGCCGGGCGCGATCCAGTCTTCGTTGATCACGCGCAAATTGCCCCAGCCCATGTGCTGCGGATCGTAGTAACCGGCAAATGAGAAGCTGTGGTACGACTTGAGCCAGCCGTGGTCGGCATAGCCGCGTTCTGGCGATGGTCTGAGGGTGATCATGGTGGACTGACGTGGTGCGTATTGATTGGCTTGACTTTACCGGTCGGGTGGTACCTGCAGAGGCAACGCTTTTGATGGCATCATTCAAACGTTTCGAACGATCTACGCCATCAAAATGCAAACTCCCCGCAACGTACTGACCCCCGACGCACTCGCCATGCTGCAAACCATCGCCCGCACCGGTAGCCTGGCCGCGGCCGCCCGCGCGCTGGGCATGGTGCCCAGCGCACTCACTTACCGGGTGCGCCAAATGGAAGACGCACTGGACGTGCTGCTGTTCGACCGCAGCGCACGCCGTGCTCGCCCGACCGAGGCCGGTGCCGAGTTGCTCAAAGAAGGCGCACGCCTGCTCGACGACATTGATGCCACTGCCAACCGCGTCAAGCGTGTGGCCACCGGCTGGGAGCCGCAGCTCACTATTGCAGTGGACAGCATCATCGCCAAGGCCACCGTCATGGAACTGTGCGAGCAGTTCTTTGCGCAGGGCGCTCCCACGCGCATCCGCCTGCGCGACGAGACGCTTTCAGGCACGCTGGAGGCACTCACCAGTGGCCAAGCCGACCTGGCGCTGGGCGTGGCCGACCTGGTGGCCACCAGCATCCTGCACAGCGCCCCATTGGGCGAGGTGCGCTTTTTGTACGCGGTGGCACCGCACCATCCGCTGGCCAGAGCGCCCGAGCCCTTGAGTGATGAATTGATGCGCCAGCACCGCGCAGTGGCCGTGGCCGACAGCGTCAGCCGTGGGCGCGGCGTCACCATCGGTCTGCTCGGTGGGCAAGACGTATTTACCGTGGCCAGCATGCAGGCCAAGCTTGATGCACACCTGCGCGGGCTGGGCTGTGGCTCGCTGCCCGCAAGCATGGCACAGCCTTACATCGACACCGGGCGTCTGGTGGTCAAAGCCACCACCGGTGCAGAGCGGCGCGTGCGGGTCAGCTACGCCTGGCACCAGGCCGGGCGGACCAAGCCGGCCAAGGCGCTACAGTGGTGGCTGGACGCGCTGAAGTCGCCAACCACGCGCGGCGCGCTGCTGCAACGACACCGGGGCGTGTAAAGTCGGTGCATAAACCTTTAGGAGAAACCTCAATGCGCGCAGTCCCCCGCTCCCCCAAACACATTGCCATCGTCGGTGCCGGCATAGCTGGTATAGCGTGTGCGCGCACCTTGCAGCGGGCGGGTCACCAGGTAACGGTGTTTGAAAAGAGCCGCGGGCTGGGCGGACGCATGGCCACGCGCGACAGCGCCTTTGGCTCGTTCGACCACGGTGCGCAGTACTTCACCGCACGCGATCCGCGCTTTTTGCTGGCGCTGCAAACCATGCCACAACTGATCAAGCGCTGGAGCGCCAATACCGTGCAGGTACTCGACGAGTTGGGGCGCGTGGCAGCCGCGAGCCTGCCCACGCACGAGTCGCACTGGGTGGCCACGCCAGGCATGAAGTCACTGGTGGCAGGCTGGGCGCAACCGCTGGTGCAGGCCGACCAGGTGCAACTGCAAAGCCGGGTCACGCGGGTCGAGCGCGACGCGCTCAACGCACGGCAATGGCAATTGCACTCTGAAGCACTGGACGGCGCGCAACATGTGTTCTCAGGCTTTGACCATGTTTTGCTGGCCATCCCCCATGCGCAAGCGCGTACCTTGCTACAAAATTCAAAGTTGGCAGCACCCTGGTGCCAAAAAATCGATGCGGTGCAGGTGGCCCCCTGCTGGGCACTGATGCTGGCGTTTCCGCAAGCGGTGCAGCCCGGTCTGACCACGCTGGGACCGCAGTGGAACGCCGCACTCAGCACGCACCACCGTATTGCCTGGCTGGCGCGCGAATCGAGCAAGCCCGGGCGCAGCGCGGTCGAGCGCTGGACCGTGCAAGCCAGCCCGGCCTGGTCGCAAGAGCATCTGCACGACGACGCGGCACGGGCTGAGGCCAAGCTGATCAAGGCTTTTGCCGAAGTCACCGGCATCCGCGCCGAACCGGCCTTGGTTGACAGCCAGCGCTGGTTGTACGCCAAAACACTGGTGCCGCTGGGCCAAAGCCATTTGTGGGACGCCAAGACCGGGCTGGGCGTCTGTGGCGACTGGTGCCTGGGTCACCGCATCGAAGACGCCTTTGTGTCGGGCCTGGAGCTGGCGCTGGCTGTGGCTTGAACGCCGGACCGGTATTGGCGGGAGCGAGCGGGGGCCATGAGCGCGCGCTACGTTGGCCGGTTTGCGCCGTCACCGACCGGCCCACTGCACGCGGGTTCGCTGGTGGCGGCGTTGGCAAGCTGGCTGGACGCCCGAGCCCATGGCGGGCAGTGGCTGGTGCGTATTGAAGACGTGGACCAGCCAAGATGTGTGGCTGGCATGGACCACCTCATCTTGCAGCAGTTGGCGGCCTGCGGCCTGCACCCCGACATTGCGCCGCTTTACCAATCACAGCGCACGGCGCATTACCAACAGGCGCTTGACGGGTTGGTGGAGCGCCAACTGGCCTACCCGTGCGGCTGTAGCCGCAAAGACATTGAAGCCGCGCTGGCGCACAGCGGTCTGGGCAAACCACGGCATGGCGAGCTGGTCTATCCCGGCACCTGCCGCAGCGGGCTACCGGGGAAAACCGCGCTCGCCTGGCGGGCAGATGTTGGAGGTTGTATGAAAAAAATGGCTCTAGCCCATATCAATCAAGCGCAGAAAGCTATAGATACAGCAGCATTTGAAAGCTCTGCTGCGGGCACTGAGTGGGTGCACTGGACCGATCGACGGCTGGGCTTGCAGCAGCAAGACGTTGCCGCAGAGGTGGGCGACTTTGTGCTCAAGCGCGCCGACGGCTGTTTTGCTTACCAATTGGCGGTGGTGGTGGATGATGCCGCGCAGGGCATCACAGACATCGTTCGGGGTGCCGACCTGGCCGACAACACGCCGCGCCAGATCCTGTTGCAGCGCACCTTGGGCTTGCCAACGCCGCACTATTTGCACACGCCGCTGGTGTTGGATGCCCACGGTGAAAAGCTCAGCAAGCAAACCGGCGCGCTACCCATTGATACCACGCAGCCGCTGGCGGCACTGCGCCAAGCCGCACGCGTTTTGGGATTATCAGACCAACTCGGCCCGCTGGCTGACGCGCTAGCCGCTTGGACGATGCAGTGGGCTCACGTCTCGCGCGTCGTTAAGAAGCAAACATGATTCGCATGGACGACCTCTCAAGTGGCATTCGCTACTACAACGGCGAACACGCTCGCCATACGCATGACTATGTGCAAATCATGTTTGCCTTGCGCGGGCGCATGGAGCTGGAGCTGGGTGGTCATTGTGCGTTTGCCGACACCTCATGCGGCATGGTCATCCCGGCCGGTGTTGAGCATGGATTCATGACCACACCTGACACACAAATGTTTGTGATTGAGCAGTCGAACCTGGCGGGCTTGACCAAGGTGCGGCGCTTTGCCGTGACTTCAGCTTGCCGCCAAGCGATCTACCAGGCAGATGCTGACTTGCTGTTGTCGCACGTATTGGAGGCGCCAAAAATTGCGCTGCGCCGGGGCATCGATTTGGCGCAATTGAACGATGCGCTCGATGCCCGTCTGCACGAGCCCTGGAGCACCACACGCATGGGGCAACTCTTTTTTCTGAGTCCACAGCGCTTTCATTCGCGCTTGACGGAGTTGATCGGCCAGACACCGCAAGACTATCTTCGCGGTCGCCGGTTTGATGCTGCCCGGCGCTTGCTGCGCCAAGGCATGTCGCTCGACGCGACCGCACTGCACGTCGGCTATCGCTCTGCCAGTGCCTTGAGCTTTGCACTCAAGCGCGACCGCCAGTCAAACGCTCGGCAATTGCGAAAACGCTGAGGCCGAAGGTCAAGCGTTTCTCACAAGTTGTGTGGCCATGAAGTCACATCATGGGGCATGAAAAATTCTTCGCTCGCTGGTATAGCCATGGCACTTGCTGCCGCTACTCTGTGGGGCACTACAGGCACGGCCCAAACATTTGTTGCGGGCCAGTCTTCGCCGTATTGGATTGGTGCATTGCGACTGCTGATTGCTAGCGTTTTCTTCGCCGTGGTGGTGGGGTGGTCGAAATCTGGGCAAGTCATGACGTTGTTACGCAAGCAATGGCCTTGGGTGGCATGGGCTGGCCTGGCGATTGCAGCCTACAACTTGTGCTTTTTCGCTGGTGTCAAAGCCGCAGGCGTAGCCACCGGTACCGCCGTTGCCATTGGTAGCGGCCCGATATGGGTTGGCTTGTTGCAAGGCTGGGTCACACGGCAAGCACCTCGCCCTGTTTGGTGGCTGGGCTCAACGCTGGCCGTGCTGGGTATCGGCTTGATGTTTTCAAGTGCCAGTCACGCGGTCAGTTTCAATGCGACCGGCTACCTGCTCTGCTTGGCTGCGGGCTTCTCGTACGCCAGCTTCACGCTGCTGAGTCAGCGACTGGTTGCCATCAGCACGCCTGAAATCGCTACCTTTTGCGTCTTCACCGTTGCGGCGCTGATCGCACTGCCGGTCGCTGCGCTTGTATCTGGACCGTTTGTGGCAACGCCAGCGACCTGGCTGATGGTCAGCTACCTCGGTCTGGTTGCGACCGGCATCTCATTTTTGCTGTTCAGTCACGCGCTGCGCAATGTTGCAGCGGCAACGTGTGTCACGCTTTCGTTGGCCGAACCTGTCACGGCTTTTGTGCTGGCTATCGCGGTGGTTGGCGAACGGCCAGGCGCATCTGCTTTTGGAGGTTTGGCCTTGGTCGTTGCAGGTTTATTGCTTGTCGTGTGGTTTGAAACCAGGCAAAAGGGATGAGAAAGTCTGCGAACACCACTATTTTGCCAGCGCAAAAATCGCATGGATCACAGCCAGCGGCAGCACGTCTCTGGGCTTGCGCAGCAACATCAAAGCCCAGCAAATGGGTTAACAATGCGCACGCTCGCCATGGTCTGGCCAGCATTCAAGTCTTCGCTCAAAAGCACACTACAGCCGGCAACCTGTGCGCTTGCCACAATGATCGCGTCATAAAAGCCCACGCTGCGGGTTTGGTGCAGGTCCAGCCCGGCATGAATGATGGCGGGTGTGACCTGAATCACTTCAAACTGTTCATAAAAATCGAGCTGGGCGCGAATATGCGATGCTGGGAGTTGTAGCTTTTTGAGTGCAACATTGCAATATTCCTGCAACACCTGTGTCGAAAGCACACCCCAAGCTCCCTCGAAAAGCTGTTTTAGCAAGGCCAGAGCCGCACGCTGCTTGACGGGTTCGTCGCAGGCTTCTGCATAGATCAGGACGTTGGTGTCGATAAAACTTCGAGTGGCAATCTGATCAACGCTCATTGGCTTCTTCCCGATCAAAGCGCCAGCCTTGCAGCTTTGCGCCAGAGTGCAGGCAGCGCGCCTCAAGCTGCGCCCACTGCTGCCCACGCTGCGCCGCACCCGCCAATTGCTCCAGGTAGTCGCGCACCGCCTGATTGAGGCTTTTTCCCATTTTTTTGGCACTTTCGCGGGCGCGGGCAGCGACTTGCTCATCGACTGAGAGCGTAATGTTCATGGTGAACTCCATATCTGAGGTGCACATATTATGTGCGAATGGTCTTGTGGGGTCAAAACCTAAGCTTGCCGCGTATGTAGATGAGTTGAACGGCTCAAAGCAATTCATCTGTCCGGCGACGGCAAAAACAGTCTGATCCTCAATCCTAATCAGTTGGGGTCAGAGCACATCGCTGCGCGAGTGGTCTGACCCGCAAGATGTCAAGAGGTTGGGGTCAGAGCACATCGCTGCGCGAGTGGTCTGACCCGCAAGGTGTCAAGAGGTTGGAGTCAGAGCACATCGCTGCGCGAGTGGTCTGACCCGCAAGGTGTCAAGAGGTTGGGGTCAGAGCACATCGCTGCGCGAGTGGTCTGACCCTCAAGGTCTCAGGTAGTCCTGCGCAATCGGCTGCAAGGCCGAGGCAGTGATGCCCAGCGATGCCAGCCCAGGATGGTGACCGCGGGCGACGTTGTCCACCTTCATCGAATCGAGGTTGTCGTGCGTCAGCACCGGCTCACCCGGTGCCAAGCCCATCAGCGTGGCCTGCACGCGTGCAGCCCAGTCGGGCAGCGCAATCACCGGGCGACCAAAACCCCCGCCAATACCGGCACACTGGGCGGCAATCTGCACCAATTGCTTGAGCGTAAACACCTCGGGCCCGACGGCTTCGATGATGCGCGGCGACGCCTGGTCGCTGGCCCCGGCCAGGCAGCGCTCCACCGCACGCGCCACGTCTTGCACCCACACCGGCTGAAAGCGTGCGCCAGCACCCGCCAGCGGCAGCAGTGGCAATACTTTTTGCAGCTTGGCAAACACATTCAGAAACTTGTCTTCGGCACCAAAAATAACGCTGGGGCGCAAGATGCTCAGATCAAAACCGGTCTGGCCGGCGACACCCGCACCAGCACCCTCGGCCGCCTGGATCAACACCGCCTCCCCCTCGCTCTTGGTGCGCAGGTACATCGACGGCAAGGTTTGCGGCTGCAACGCATCAGCTCCCAACGCACTCACATGCACCACCTGTTTGATGCCAGCGCCGGCACAAGCCTGCGCAACGGCGTGCGCCAGCGCCACGTGCGTGCGTTCAAAGTCAGCCAACGAGCCATGCAAAATCGCCACCAGGTTGACCAGCGCCGTTTGCCCGGCTACCACGCCTGACAGCGCCGCCGGGTCGTGCACATCCACTTCCACCACAGTCAGCCCAGGCAGATGTTGAATCGCTTGCGCGTTGCTGCGCCGACGCGTGGGCACCGTCACACGCCATCCTGCGCGTACCAGTTTTTCACAGACGTGGGTGCCGACAAAGCCGGTACCGCCTAAAACAATGACATTTTTCATACCGCGATCATGCGCGAAATCAGTCAGGGTTTACCGTGGGCTGCTGAAAAAAACCGTAACCGTTGAAGTTCTTTCGTGTGCTGGCGTCAACTTGGGGCACGGCAACTGGTGGCGTGCGGTGGGTATTTGACGCCGCGTGCCTCACGAACTGATATTTCAGGTTAAGGAAACGCCCTCAATCGCCCAAAAAATGCTTGCGATAGCGCCCCGGCAAGTCGGCGATGCGCATCAGCATCGGCAAGTCGGCGCTGTTGAAGTCGGGGTCCCAGGCCGGTGCACCCAATATCTTGGCACCCAAACGCAAATAGCCCTTGATCAGTGCCGGCGGCTCCACCGCCAGACTGCTATCGAGCTGCTCCACCGGCAGCGGCAGGCGCGGGCGCACCTGCAAATCAATGGGTGCCAGGTGCGTGGTTTTGAGCTGCTGCCAGATGCTGGCGGCCACATCACCACTGACGATGCCGTTGTGCAGCATCGGGATGCTGGCGCAACCGATCATGGTGTCCAACTGGTTGCGCTGCATGAACTGTCCCAACGCGCCCCACAAGGCCATGATCACGCCACCGTGGCGATGGTCCGGATGCACACAACTGCGACCCAGCTCAACCATGCGTTCACGCAAACCGCGCAGGCGCGTCAAATCAAATTCGGTATCGCTGTACGTGCTGCCCACGCGCTTGGCCTGCGCCGGGGTCAATACGCGGTAAGTACCAATCACCTCACCTGTGGCCTCATCGCGTACCAACAAATGCTCACAGTAATTGTCAAACAAGTCCATATCGTGGAGCGGGATCTGACCGGTCAGGCGCGCACCCATCTCTTCGGCAAAGACACGGTACCTCAGGCGCTGTGCTTCGCGAACCTCGTCGGCATGGCGCGCCCACGATACCTGCAAACCAGCGCGTGCCACAGTTGCCGTTGCCGTAGCCATAGGTGCAGGCTGCGGTCGATGAAGTGACCCCCTGGGTAGGGTGACGGTCGAAAAAGCAAACGTTGGGTTGGGCATTTCATGCATGGTTTTCTCCTTGAAAGTGCCCTCATCATCAAGGCTCATGATGACGGCTTGATGGCGCTTTGATGTCAACTGCATGACGTCCTGTGGGCGCTGTTGGTCACCTACACTTCAGCCATGGACAACGGAACTTTTTTGGCTGCGGTGGACCTGGGCTCCAACAGCTTCAGGCTCGAAGTCGGCCGCTATGAGCACGGCCAGATTCAGCGGGTGGACTATTTGAAAGAAACCGTCCGTATGGGCAACGGTTTTGACGAAGACCGCAATCTTTCAGACGAGGTGATGCAGCGCGGCTGGGACTGTCTGGCACGCTTTGCCGAGCGACTGCGCGGTTTTCAGGCAGACCAGGTGCGCGCGGTGGCCACGCAGACGCTGCGCGAGGCGCGCAACCGCCAGGCCTTCATCGAACGCGGCAACCAACTGCTGGGCTTCCCAATCGAAGTCATCGCCGGCACCGAAGAAGCACGCCTGATCTACCAGGGCGTCGCGCATTGGCTGCCACCCAACAACGAACGTCGCCTGGTGATTGACATCGGCGGGCGCTCCACTGAACTGGTTCTGGGGCTGGGTCGGCAGACGCTGCGTACCTCGTCGTCACGCGTGGGCAGCGTGGCTTGGTCGATGAAGTACTTTCCCAAGGGCGAGTTCACTGAAGCAGCCTTGCGCCGTGCTGAAATCGCAGCGCAAGCGGTACTGGAAGAAACGCAGACCAGCTATACGCGAGGTCAGTGGGACCAAGCCTATGGCGCCTCTGGCACGGTGGGCGCGGTGGCCGACATTCTGGACATGGCCGGTTGGCCCAGCGGGCGCATCAGCCGTGATGCGCTGAACTGGCTGACACGCTCGCTGCTGCGCGCGGGCAACACCAGCAAGGTGCAACTGGCGGGCCTGCGTGACGACCGCCGCGCGGTGCTTGGCGGCGGTGTCAGCGTGTTACGTGGCCTGATGGAGCTGTTGCATATCGAAGAACTACAGGTAGCGCAAGGCGCACTGCGCCACGGCGTGTTGCTGGAAATGATTGACCGCCAGGACCACCACAGCGACACGCGTGACGTGTCGGTGCAGCGACTGGCGCAAAAATTTGACGTGGACCGCGCCCAGGGCGAGCGCGTCAGCCAGGTAGCCGCCGACCTGCACGCACAAATGCTGCCCGCCTCAGCGCCGCAGGCCAGTGAATTGCAGCGCAAACTGCGCTGGGCCGCACAACTGCATGAAATTGGGATGGCTATCTCCAACAGCGACTACCACAAGCACGGCGCCTACATTCTTGAAAATGCCGACACCGTTGGCTTTACCCTCCCCGAATTGCAGCGCCTGGGGCTGCTGGTGCTGGGTCACCGTGGCAAGTTGCGTAAGCTCGACGCCGACTTTGCCGCAGCAGACTTTGTGCAGCAACTGCTGGCGCTGCGGTTGGCAGTGATCCTGTGCCACGCCCGCCAGGACCCGCAGCACCAGTCACTCACACTGCAATGCCAGCCACAACGCCAGCGCTTTAGCTTAAAGGTCAACGCCGACTGGGCTGAAAAGTTTCCGCAGTCCTGTCACCTGCTGCGCCAGGAATGCCAGTCGTGGGAAAAAACGCCCTGGTCGTTTGAATTTATGACGGGCTGAAGTCAGTTGCAGCAAAGCCATCCGAAAGCATGCAAGCTTGCTGTCATTGCGGACTCGATCCGCAATCCGTGGATACCGGGTCGTGGCCCGGTATGACAACGCCTTCTTTCGCGTTGAGGCTACCGCCAAATCAGATCAAGTCCGGGCTGATCACGCTGACCAGCGACACCTGCACCGCATCGTCGCGCAGACGGCTGCGCAGCCACCACGCCACTCCCTTGCGCAGTTCACACGCCGCCTCGGGCACACCCAGCAAGCGCGCTGCCAACTGACCCAGCGACGGCTGATGCCCAACCAGCAATACCGCGCCTTTGTGCTGCGCGGCGCCGTCTGGCGGCCACTTGATCAGCGCCAGCAAATCGTCGGCATGACCACTCGGGTCCAGCTCGGCACGCAACTTGAATTTATGCCCCAGCGCTTTGGCGGTTTGCTCGGCTCGCAGCGCGGGGCTGACCAGCACGCGGGCACTGTCGGGCAACTGGCGGTCCAGCCAGCGCGCCACCCGCGTGGCCTGACCTTCGCCCTTGGCGGTAAGAGCGCGCGAAGCGTCGTCACAACCGGCAGGGCGGGGTGGGCTTGCGCGTGGCGCCACAAGATCAGGTCCATCCATCAGCCCATATATGGCATTCAGTGCCGGTTGGAATACAGCGCCATCAACCGGCCCTGCGCGCCCAGCGCTGGCCTGGACTTGCCACTGCGGGGTGCCAGCGGCGTGTAGTGACCGTCGGGCTGCATCACCCAGGCATCGACCGTGTCAGCCAGGTAGCCGTCCAGACATTCAGCGATGATGCGCTGGCGCAGCGCAGCGTCTTGCACTGGCCAAGCCAACTCCACGCGGCGCAACATATTGCGGTTCATCCAGTCGGCGCTGGACAGATAAAGCAGCTCGTCGGCGCCGTTTTTGAAATAAAACACCCGTGAGTGCTCCAGAAACCGGCCAATGATCGAGCGCACCCGGATGTTGTCGGTCAAGCCCGGCCGCTGCGCCAGCAGCATGCAGGCGCCGCGCACGATCAGGTCAATCTGCACGCCAGCCTGGCCTGCGTGGACCAACGCTTCCATCAGCTTTTCATCGGTCAGGCTGTTCATCTTCAGGATGATGCGGCTGGCCACCCCAGCCGCGGCCGCGCTGGCGCTGGCCTGTATCCGGTCGATCAATGTCTTTTGCAATGCAAACGGCGCCAGAATCAGCTTGTTCAGACGCGGAATACGGCTTTGGTTGGCCAGCAAATTAAACACTGCATCCATATCGTGCGTGATCTGCACATCAGCGGTCAGGTAGCTGATGTCGGTATAAAGGCGTGCGGTTTTGGGGTTGTAGTTGCCGGTGGACAAATGGCCATAACGCTTGATGCTGCGGCCTTCGCGGCGCGTCACCAGCAGCATCTTAGCGTGGGTTTTCAGACCCACCACGCCATAGACCACCTGCGCCCCGATGTATTCCAGCTTTTCGGCCCAGTTGATGTTGGCCTCTTCGTCGAAACGCGCCTTGAGCTCTACCACCACCGACACTTCTTTGCCGCGCTGCACCGCCTGGCGCAACAACTCCATCAACGCAGAATCGCTACCGGTGCGGTAAATGGTTTGCTTGATCGCCAGCACGGACGGGTCAAGTACCGCCTCACGCAGAAAGGCCAGCACCCCGTCAAAACTTTCATACGGCTGGTGGATCAGCACGTCGCGCTGGCGCAACTGGTCAAATATCGGTGTCCCCAACGCCAGCTCCGT
>JAQTSL010000227.1 GCA_028711355.1 Rhodoferax sp. | reverse complement strand
CAGCAACTCCAGCAGCTCCAGCAGCTCCAGCAGCTCCAGCAGCTCCAGCAGCTCCAGCAGCTCCAGCAGCTCCAGCAGCTCCAGCAACTCCAGCAACTCCAGAAGTATCGTGCAGCAGCCCCACCCTTGCGACTGTGCCACCCCCACCAGTTGCCTTTGCAACGCCCCCCACAATCGCAAGCACACCGTTTCGCATTGATACAGTGCGCGTGGAAACTCGCAAACTAGACAACCTGCTGACCCAAGTGGGCGAACTCTCGGTGATTCAGGGCCGGACACCGCACCGGCTCACGCTCATGGATGCGCTATTGGAGCAATGGACGGCGCTTGAGCGAGAGCGCCACAAGCACAGCCCAAGCTCATCCAAGCGAAACACGCAAGAGAACGACATACCGCTGCGCTTCGGCAGGCTGCTCAAACAGGCGCGTGATGATCTTTTCGATGACAGTGCACACCTGGAATCCACCGTGCACCTGCTGGAAGACCAGGTGCGCAGCGTCCGCCTGCTGCCGCTGTCCACCGTGTTTGCGCTGTTTCCACGCATGGTGCGCGACTTGGTCAAAGAACAAAGCAAAGAAGCTGAACTGGTGATGGAAGGTGGCGATATCAGCGTGGACAAACGCATCCTCGAAGAAATGAAAGACCCGTTGATGCACCTGATCCGAAACGCCATCGACCACGGTATCGAAACGCCTGACGAACGCCAGCGGCAGGGCAAGCCGCGCAGCGCCACGGTGCGACTGCGCGCAACGCGCGAAAACGCTTGCGTGCGGCTGGATGTGTCGGATGACGGGCGAGGACTCAACACCATGGGGATACGACAGGAAGCGATCCGACGCGGCCTGCACGACGAGGCCACGCTGGCCGCCATGACCCCGGCACAACTGCAGCAACTGATCTTCATGCCTGGCTTTACCACCAGCAGCTTTGTCACCGAACTGTCCGGGCGCGGCGTCGGGCTGGACGTGGTGCGCGTCAATGTCGAGCGAATGAAGGGAAGCATCCATCTGGAATCCGCGTCCGGCCAGGGGCTCACGGTGCAATTGCGCCTGCCGCTGAGCGTCGCTGCCACGCAGATCCTGCTGGCAAGCGTGGGGACTGGACTTTACGGACTGCCGGTCGAATTCATCCATACCTCGCGGCGCGTTCGTGAAAATGACATCTTCACCCTTGAAGGGCATCAGGTCATCCTGCTGGACGGCCAGCCAGTGTTGGCCGCCCGCCTTGCCGACCTGCTGGAACTGCCGATCGGAGAACACTCAACGCCCGGCATCCAGGCCTGCATCGTGCTCCAGGTCGGCGACGAGCGACTGGGGGTACTGGCAGACGATTTGCTGGCTGAGGAAGAAGTGGTGCCCAAACCGCTCGGCCCGCCACTGCGGCGCGTGCGCAACGTTTCCTCCCTGGCCGTGCTGGGCAACGGCAAAATCTGCGCGGTACTGAACCCCTCCGACCTGCTGCGCTCAGCCCTCAAGTCCGGTGTCGCCACGCGCAGTGAAGTCCATATTCCCCTGCGCGAAGCGGCCAAGCCGGTCGTGCTGCTGGTGGAAGATTCGGCACTGATCCGCGCCATGGAAAAGCGCATTCTCGAAGATGGCGGCTACGAAGTGGTGGCCACAGTGGACGGCGTGGACGCGCTTAACACCCTCGGCAACCGCAGCTTCGCCGCCGTGGTGTCCGACATCATGATGCCCAACATGGACGGCCTCACCCTCACCGCACGCATTCGTGCCGAGCCGCGCTACAAGGAGCTTCCTGTGATCTTGGTGACCTCCCTCGCCTCCAACGAAGACAAACGGCGCGGCCTGGATGCGGGTGCCAATGCCTATATCCCGAAACCCACGTTCGACCAGCGCGTGTTGCTGGAAAGCTTGAAAAGATTAGTCGTCACATGATCCGCGTGCTGCTCGTCGACGATTCACCCATCGCGCTGCATATCATGCAACGCCTGCTGTCCAACTCACCCGGCATACAGGTGGCGGGGACGGCCGCTAACGGCCAGCAGGCGCTGGATTTGCTGCCGCAGCTCAACCCCGATGTGATCTGCACTGATCTGCACATGCCGGTCATGGATGGGCTGGAACTGACACGCGAGGTGATGAACAAGTACCCGCGCCCGATTCTGGTGGTGAGTGTGTCGGTGGAGCCGGACTCGCACAACATATTCCGCCTGCTGGAAGCGGGCGCATTGGACATATACGCCAAACCGCGTGCCATCCTCGAGGCGGATCAGGACAAGCTGGCCAGGGAACTCGCCAGCAAAATTCGCGTCCTGGCAGGTGTGCATGTGTTCCGCCGCACTGCGGCAGCAAAACGTCCCGCCCCTACCCTGGTGTCTTGGGCTCTGCCGTCCCACGCCCCGGCGCGCATTGTGGTCATCGGGGCATCCACCGGCGGCCCGCAAGCCCTGCGCGAAATTCTCTCTCACCTGCCTCGCAACTTTCCACTACCGGTGGTGTGCGTGCAGCATATCGGCGGTGACTTTCTGGCCGAAATGGTGACCTGGCTGGCTGAAAACGCTCCGCTGCCGGTACGCAAAGCCGTCCAGGGTGAAGTGCCACAACCCGGCACGGTCTATTTCGCCCGTGAGGAAGCGCATCTGGAGTTCGATGACATCGGACGATTCAATCTCACTCAGGCCCCGCCCTGCGACGGCCACAAGCCGTCGGTGACCATCGCCCTGCGTGCAGCGGCACACCGATTCGGTGCCAGCACGATAGGTGTTTTGCTCACCGGGATGGGCCGCGATGGTGCCCAGGGTATGGCGGACATCGCCGCCGTTGGCGGCATCACCATAGCTCAGGACGAAGCCAGCAGCGTGGTATACGGCATGCCCAAGGCGGCGGTGGAACTGGGCGCGGTGCAGCATGTGCTCGCCATTGAACAAATTGCCCCGGCGCTGGTGGCATTGACAAAGAGAAATGCAAAGGACTGATTGAGGAGGACGCAGCCATGAATGAACCCAAATCGAATGCAAAACCCGAACTCCAGACGGCTGACGTTCCTGCGCCATCGAAAATTTTGATCGTCGAAGACAGCCCGGTCGAAGCTGAAGTGCTGCGCCGCACGCTGGTCAAGGCGGGCTACTCGGTCACCGTCGCCTACAACGGCAAAGAGGGCCTGCAAGCCGCGCTTGCGCATCGGCCCGCAATGGTGATGAGCGACATCAACATGCCGGTGATGAACGGCTACCAGCTCTGCCACGCGCTCAAGTATGACAAAGAGATGTGGAATATTCCGCTGATCCTGCTCACCGTACTGTCAGAACCCAAAGACATCATCGAAGCGATCAATTCCGGTGCCGATGCCTACATCATCAAGCCCTACGTCGAGAGCGTCTTGCTGGAGCGCGTCCGCTCCCTGCTGAATGCCCCGATCGAGAGGCCACGGATACAAGAGCGACGCCAGGAGGTGGTGGGCTACGGCGGCCAGCTCCACGCCATTGCCGGCGGTGGCCAGCAAATCCTCAACCTGCTGCTCTCGGTTTACGAAAACATGCTCAATCAGAACCGCGAGCTGGAAACCACCCAGGCCCAACTCTGCCTGCTCAACGAGAATCTGGATCGGCAGGTGCATGAGCGTACCGCAGCGCTCGTGGAAAGCGAGCAACGCTACCGCAGCATCTTTGCCTGTGCACGCGACGGCATCGTGCTGATTGATGCCGACAGCGGCCTGGTGGCCGACTGCAACCCCGAGTTCGAGAAACAATGCGGCAGGCCTCTGGCCGATCTGAAAAGCCTGCACTTCTGGGAACTGCGGCCAGCAGGGTTGCATGAATTGGCACGATGCAAGTTCGAGGAAGTACGCGCCGCAGGTGAAGGCGGCTCCTGCGATCTGGACTTCGAACGCCCCGACGGCACGCTGATGTCCATCGATTTCACGTCCCGAAGCATTCGTATCGGTGAGCGTGACTACATCCAGAGCATCAGTCGGGACATCACCGAGCGCAAGCACATTGAGGCGCTGCAAAGCATCCAGTCCAGGCGTGCCCATGCCCTGCTGGAGCTCCCACAGGCCGACGAGCGGCTGGACGAGATTGCCTTCATTCAATACGGCATGGCCTTGGTGGAAGAACTGACGGCCAGCCAAATTGCCTTCATTCATTTCGTCAGCGACAACCAGGAAACCATCGAACTGGTCGCCTGGTCGCGTCACACGCTGGAAAACTATTGCACGTCTGCCTTTGACAAGCACTACCCTGTGAGCCAGGCCGGCATCTGGGCCGATGCCCTGCGCCAGAAGATGCCGGTGGTGTTCAACAACTATGCGAACTATCCGCACAAGCGCGGCTTGCCTGAAGGACATGCTGAGCTGATGCGGCACATCAGTGTGCCGGTGTGCGAGGATGGCAAAGTGGTCATGCTTGCTGGCGTGGGGAACAAGGTGACGCCCTATACGGATATGGATACCGAATCGGTGCAGCTGATCGCCGATGCCATTTGGCGCATTGTTCAGCGCCGTCGTACCGAGCTCATGCTGAGAAAGCTTTCCCTGGCCGTGGAGCAAAGTCCGGAGAGCGTCCTCATCACCGGACTTGACAGCAAGATCGAATATGTCAACGAAGCCTTCGTTCGGGTCACAGGCTACAACAGGGAAGAAATCATCGGTGCAACCCCGCGCATACTGCAATCCGGCAAGACACCACAAGCCACCTACGAGGCCTTGTGGCAGGCCCTGCCTCAAGGCCTGTCGTGGCAAGGCGAGTTCATCAACCGCCGCAAGGACGGCAGCGAATACATCGAGTTTGCCAACATCACGCCGATCCGCCAGCCGGACGGGCGCATCACCCACTATGTAGCAGTACAAGAAGACATTAGCGCCAAGAAGCGCCTGGCTGAAGAGCTGAACCAGCACCGCCATCACCTGGAGGAGCTGGTCGAAACCCGCACTCGCGAACTGGAGGTGGCCAAGGCCGCAGCCGAAGCGGCGAATGCGGCCAAGAGCGCTTTCGTTGCCAACATGAGCCACGAGATACGCACGCCCCTGAACGCCATTCTCGGGTTGACTCATCTGCTGCGGCGTCACCATGTGGATTCGGTGCAAACCGACAAACTCGACAAGATCGTCAACGCCTCCCGCCACCTGCTCTCGGTCATCAACGACATTCTCGACTTTTCCAAGATCGAGGCCGGTAAGCTGAGCCTCAATATCAGCGACTTCGCTGTTGACCGCATGCTGGACAACGTTATCTCCATGATCAGCCCCAGAATGCGCGACAAGCACCTGGAATTCCTCATAGATCGTGACAATCTGCCACCGGTACTGATTGGGGATGCCACGCGACTGGCGCAGGCTTTGCTCAACTATTTGTCAAATGCCGTCAAGTTCACCGAGCATGGAAAGGTGGAGGTTCGTGTCACCAAATCACAGGAAACAGAGGCCAACCTGCTGGTGCGCTTTGAGGTGACGGACACCGGCATTGGCATTGCACCAGCCAAAATTGCAAACTTGTTCACGGCTTTCGAGCAAGTTGATAGCACCACTTCTCGCCGCTACGGCGGCACCGGTCTTGGCCTTACCATCACCCGTCAGTTGGCACACCTGATGGGTGGCGAGGCTGGTGCGCAGAGCGTACTCGGGCAGGGAAGCACGTTCTGGTTTACCGCCCGTTTAGGCAAGAGCAGGATCGACCTAGACGAATTGACCGAACTGCCGACGGTTGGCGAGCAGAGTTTAAAAACCATACCGATCGGTGCCCGCATCTTGCTGGCTGAAGACAACAAAATCAACCAGGAGGTGGCTGTCGAGCTGCTGATGGAGGTCGGACTCAAGGTGGATGTTGCAAATGACGGCTTCGAGGCACTGGAGAAGGCGCGTCACGGTGGCTACGACCTGATCCTGATGGACATACAGATGCCGGGCATGGACGGTCTGGAAGCCACCCGAGCTATCCGCGAGCAATCCAACTGCCGGACGATCCCCATCGTGGCCATGACCGCCAACGCCTTTGACGAGGATCGTGAGCACTGTAAGTCAGTTGGGATGAATGACTTTGTTGCCAAGCCGGTCGATCCCGTGCAATTGTTCGGCACCCTGCTGCGCTGGCTGCCGTCGGCAGCA
>JAQTSL010000007.1 GCA_028711355.1 Rhodoferax sp. | reverse complement strand
ACCTCAGTTGCACGAAGCCAGCATGCGGAAAATCGACCGCCAAAACGCGAGTTTTTGGGCCGCTTTGCACAACCGCACAGAGCACGATGCGCTGGGTCTGCTGGAGCGTCAACGTGTTAAAAACTGGCTGAAAAAAACCTACGAGGGGTTCAATAGCCTGTCACTTTGAACCTGAAGAGAAGCGCCATGAACACTGTCACCAAGACCGCACATTCTGACGTGACCGCCAAAGCGCCAGCAAAAACACGCCGCACCACGCGCGGCGACACCAGTGGCGCCCGCACCCCGAAAGGCATCGCACGCCGGGTGGTGCAGGACAGTATGGACGCAGCGCAAGGCAGCCAAGAGGTGGCAGTGCAGTCCATTCTGCGACGCTCAGACGACAAGATCGATGCGCTCAAGACGCTGCTGGCGGGGAGTTCACCCGACGACGTGGCTGCCATTCGCCAAATGCTGTTGAATGACCAGCGCAACCCCAATGGAGCGTCCACCACACCAGACGACGAATTGGCGATCGACTGGCGCACCGGGGGCTACCCGTACAAAAACCTGATGTCGCGCAGGCGCTACGAGGCAGAAAAATACAAACTACAGGTGGAATTGCTCAAACTGCAAAGCTGGTGCAAGGAAACTGGCCAGCGCATCGTGATTTTGTATGAAGGGCGCGACGCCGCCGGCAAGGGCGGCACCATTCGCCGCTTCATGGAGCACCTCAACCCACGCGGTGCGCGCGTGGTAGCGCTGGAAAAACCGTCCGATGCCGAGCGCGGTCAGTGGTATTTTCAGCGCTACATCCAGCATTTACCCACCGCAGGTGAGATCGTGCTGTTTGACCGCTCCTGGTACAACCGCGCGGGGGTTGAACGTGTCATGGGTTTTTGTACCGAGGCGCAGTACCAGCAGTTCATCCAGCAGGCGCCGATGTTTGAACGTCAACTGGTGCAAAGTGGTGTCTATCTGATCAAGTTTTGGTTTTCGGTCAGTCGCAAAGAGCAGCGCCGTCGTTTCAAGGAGCGTGAAGTTCACCCGCTCAAGCAATGGAAACTCAGCCCGATTGACTTGGCATCGCTGGACAAGTGGGACGACTACACCAAAGCCAAGGAGGCCATGTTTTTTGAAACCGACACGGCCGATGCGCCGTGGACGGTGATCAAGTCAGACTGCAAAAAACGCGCTCGTCTGAACGCCATGCGCTATGTGCTGCACAAGCTACCCTACAGCCAGAAAGAGCTTGGAAACATTGGCACGCTCGACACCTTGCTGGTGGGTCGCGCCCATGTGGTGTACGAGCGCGGCGAGCACCCTGGCAGCGCGCTACTATGACCAGCCGTCAGATGCCTTGCCGTCTGGCCGTGCGCCAGATCACGGCCAGGGCCAGCACGGCAAACAGCGTAAAGCAGACAAACGACCAGTTGGCGATGGTTCCGCCCAAAAAGCTCCAATCTACTGCAGCGCAATCGCCGCTACCCTTGAAGATCATGGGAATCACGCGTTGCAACGGAAACGATTCAATCATGCCGTAAAAATCGCGACCGCAGGTGGCCACTTGCGGCGGATACCACTGTAGCCAGCTCTGGCGCGCGGCTACAAAAGCCCCCAAAAAAGCCGCCATCAAAAGCAGCACAGCGCCAACAATCCACAAGTTTTTTTTGGTGCTAGAAGCCGTGAATGCTGCGATCACAGCTACACAAACAAGAGCGTAACGCTGCACAATGCACATTGGGCAAGGCTCCAGGCCAGTGCTGTGTTGCAGGAACAGGCCAAACGCCAGCATGACCACACAGGTCAGACTGATCAGCATGAAAACCCGCCGGGGCGCTCGGTCAAGCGCCGTCAGAAGAGCCGTCCACATGAATTATTTGTTGACTTCGTCCAGTGCTTTACACGAGGGCGAGCACACTGCTTGCGACTTGCCAAGGATTTTCTTGGACACCATCTGCGAGCGCGCGCGGTGTTTGCCACACAGAAAGCACGACATGGTCGCTGCACCAAAGGAAGTAGCTGCCGTAAACGGCGAACCCGACACTTTGGATTTATAACGCAGGCCATCGGCCACGATTTTGGTTTTGGTATCTGCTTTTGCCATAGGGGTGATTTTACGCCAGCGACGCGCATCACTGCAAAAGCTTGCTAAAGTCTCAACTTTTCGAAGACAAGTCAAAAAGGTTATCCATGGCACGTACTGTCAAATGCATCAAACTTGGTGTCGAGGCCGAAGGGTTGAGTCTGCCACCCTATCCGGGTGAGTTGGGCAAACGCATCTGGCAAAGTGTCAGCAAACAAGCCTGGGCAGACTGGCTGAAACACCAAACCATGCTGGTCAACGAAAATCGGCTCAACCTGGCTGACGCGCGAGCTCGTCAATATCTGGCACGCCAAATGGAAAACCATTTTTTCGGCAGTGGCGCAGAAGCTGCGCAGGGTTACGTTCCACCCAGAGCCTAGGGTTTTAATCAGTTGGGGACAGAGCAAAGTTCGCTACGCGTAACTCTTGGTCTGTCCCGCAATGTTTTAATCGGTTGGGGACAGAGCAAAGTTCGCTGCGCGTAACTCTTGGTCTGTCCCGCAATGTTTTAATCGGTTGGGGACAGAGCAAAGTTCGCTGCGCGTAACTCTTGGTCTGTCCCACAATGTCTTTAATCAGTTGGGGACAGAGCAAAGTTCGCTGCGCGTAACTCTTGGTCTGTCCCGCAATGTCTTTAATCGGTTGGGGACAGAGCAAAGTTCGCTGCGCGTAACTCTTGGTCTGTCCCGCAATGTTTCAGTAAAGTATTTTTTTCACGCCTTTGGCGGTTCCAAGCAGACACACGTTGGCTTTTTGGTGAGCAAACACACCCATCGTGACCACGCCTGGCCACTGGCTGACGCTCGTTTCAAACGCTAGCGGATCGGTGATCTGCAAACCGGTCACATCAACAATGTGCTGCCCGTTGTCGGTCACCAGCGGTACGCCGTCTTTGAGCCGTACCCGCGCCTGCCCGCCCAACGCGGCAAACTGACGCAGGATACGCTGTGTCGCCATCGGGATGACTTCAACTGGCAACGCAAACTTGCCCAGCGTCTGGACCAATTTGGAGTCGTCAGCGATGCAGACAAACTGGCGCGACTGCGCCGCCACAATCTTCTCGCGCGTCAGCGCGGCGCCACCACCCTTGATCATGTAGCCCTGGCCGTCGATTTCGTCAGCACCGTCGATATAGACGGCCAACTCGGCCACGTCGTTGCAGTCAAACACGGTAATGCCCAAGGCCTGCAGGCGCTCGGTACTGGCCACCGAGCTCGACACCGCCCCGGTGAACTGGTCCTTGATAGTGGCCAGCGCATCAATAAATTTGTTGACGGTCGAGCCTGTGCCGACGCCGACAATCTGGCCCGGCACTACGTACGCGAGCGCGGCGCGGCCCACCAGGGTTTTGAGTTCGTCCTGCGACAGGGCGGTGTGGGGCGCGTGTGTCATCTGGGAAAATCCGTAAAGTTGATCAATTTGCAGGAATTATCCAATGGCTCTTGTCCCTTACGCGCTGACACGTCCGTTTTTGTTCGGCCTCGACCCCGAGACCGCCCATGATTTGACCATCGCCTCACTGTCGCTGACCCAACGCTCGGCGCTGAAATGGTGTTACGCCAACCCGCGCGTGGAAGACCCGCTACAACTGGCCGGCCTGACTTTTCCGAACCGCGTTGGTCTGGCCGCCGGGCTGGACAAAAATGCACGCTGCATCGACGGCCTGGGTGCGATGGGTTTTGGTTTTGTAGAAGTTGGCACCGTCACGCCGTTGGCGCAGCCTGGCAACCCCAAACCGCGCTTGTTTCGGTTGCCTGTGGCGCGCGCCCTGATCAACCGCTTTGGCTTCAACAACGACGGACTGCAAGCGTTTGTGGCCAATGTCCAGCAGTCAAACTGCTTTAAGCAACGCACAACCGGTCAAGACAAACGCCTGCCAATGCTGATCGGCCTGAACATCGGCAAAAACGCCACCACGCCGGTCGACCACGCCACCGACGACTATCTGACCTGTCTGGACGGGGTCTATCCGTTTGCCGATTACGTCACCGTCAACGTCTCCAGCCCCAACACCAGGAATTTGCGCAGTCTGCAAGGCGATGCCGCACTCGACGCACTGTTGTCAGAAATCTCACTGCGTCGGGAAGCACTGGCACAGCGCTACAACAAACGTATTCCCATTTTCCTGAAAATTGCGCCCGACCTTGACGCCCAACAGATCAACGTCATTGCCACCACCCTGCGCCGCTACGGCTGCGACAGCGCTGGCAAGGTCAACAACGCCTGGGGCGTCATTGCGACCAACACCACACTCAGCCGCGCCGCAGTGCAGGGACTGGTCCACGCCAATGAAACCGGTGGTTTGTCGGGCGCACCGGTGCTTGAAATGAGTAACCGTGTGGTGCAGACGCTACGCAGCGGTTTGGGGCCGGGATTTCCCATCATGGGCGTTGGCGGCATCATGAGCGCCCAAGATGCACTGAGCAAGATCAAGGCGGGCGCCGACCTGGTACAAATCTATACCGGCCTGATCTACAGCGGCCCGACCTTGGTCACACAGACCGCCCACTTGCTCAAACGCCAGGCGAGTCAGGCGCACGCCTAACCGGATATTCAGATGCCAATTGTGTGCCGTTTGCTTTGACTCAAAGTCTGAATCGGCATTACCGGCTATAACCCCCCAGCCCGTTGATTGGCAACTTTCGGAACCCTAAATGAAAAAGTGGTTTGTTTTTTTTCTTGCCGCATTGCTGGCTTGCGGTTTATCCCTGGCTCAGGGCGGTGTCAAAAAAGCCCGCCCGCTACCGCGCAATTACGGCAAAGTGATCATCCAGAATTTTTCTGAACAGGCGCGCATGGCATCTGTGGTGTTTGACCACTGGCAACATCGCGCCAAATATACCTGTCGCCTGTGCCATGTGGACCTGGGTTTTGCCATGTCCGCCAACGCCACTGGCATCCGCGCCGCTGACAACAGTAACGGCGACTACTGCGGTGCCTGCCACAACGGTAAAAACAGTTACGACAGCAGGCGTATCTTTAGCGCCTGTACCAAGCAGGTCGCGACGGCCGACACCACCACTTGCACCCGCTGCCATTCACAAGGAACAAACGCGCCGCCTGCCACCCAGGAGTTTGCCGACTTTGCCGCAAAATTCCCCAAAAAGCGCTTTGGCAACGGGATCGACTGGATCGAGGGCGAGGCCATGGGACTGGTCAAGCTGGTGGACAGCCTGGAAGGCGTCGCCAGCAAGTCCAAACTTTTCAAGGGCCCGGCTGACACCACCATCACGCCACAGGTCATGGGTATGCCTGACATCGTCTTTTCGCACGACAAACACGGCGTCTGGAACGGGTGCGAGTTGTGCCACCCAGAGGTTTTCCCGTCGGTTCAAAAGGACAAGTCGGCGGTGTATTCGATGAACGAGATTTTTGAAGGCAAATACTGCGGTGCGTGTCACGGCAAAGTGGCGTTCCCAATGATCGAATGCCAGCGCTGCCATGCCAAGCCAGTCGCCCAGCAATAATCCGCCAAAACATCGTATGCACCATAGGTCATTTTTGAATACCCTGCTCAAGCGTTTTCTTTGGATCGGGTTGGCACTGCTGGTCTGGCCAGCCTGGGCGGATCAATTCTGGGATTTGCCGCCGGCACCCCCGCCAGCCGACTTTGGCAACCTCCTGATTAACCGTCAATCAGAAAATAAATCGGTCAAACCAGCTACCTTTTCGCACTGGCTGCACCGGCGCAAGTTCACCTGCCGGGTTTGCCATTTTGAGCTGGAATTCAGCATGAAGCAGAACACCACCGAAATCACCGAGAAAGGTAACCAAAGTGGCCAGTTCTGTGGTTCCAGCGGATGCCACGACGGCAAGGCAGCGTTCGGCCACGTGGCGCCCAACTGCGAGAAATGCCACAACGGTGACCGCTCTTACAGCAATGCCCGCTTTGCCGAACTGTCGCGTCTGCCCCACGCACCTTTTGGCAACAAAATAGACTGGGGCAAGTCGCTCAGCAAGGGCTTGATCACTCCGCACAAATACCTCAGCATCAAACCCGACGCCCAGGTCACCTTCCAAGAAACCCTGCTACTAGAATCTGACTGGATCGGCACCCCACCGGCGGTTTTTTCGCACACGCCACACGTCTGGCAACTGGACTGTAGCAACTGCCATCCGGACATTTTCAACGTCAAGAAAAAGACCACCAAGCACTTCTCGATGGTGGCCAATCTGCGAGGCCAGTATTGTGGTGTTTGTCATACCAATGTGGCGTTTCCCATGGCCGATTGCGCGCGTTGTCACCCCGCCATGTCCAATTAAGCGAAACCCGCGTTAACCCCGCTCCTTCGATGATCTCAAGACGCCTGGCTGCTGTCGATCTCGGTTCCAACAGCTTCCGGCTTGAAATCGGCACGGCTGAGCTTGGCCAGTTCCACCGAACCCTCTATCTTAAAGAAACCGTCCGTCAAGGCAATGGACTAGACATGCACGGCTGCCTGACGCCAGAGGCAATGCAACGTGGCTGGGACTGCCTGGCACGGTTTGGGCAACACCTGACAGGCTTTACCGCAATAGACGTTCAGGGCGTCGCAACGCAGACGCTACGTGAGGCGCGCAATCGCGATGAGTTCCTGCACACTGGCAGCGCGCTACTGGGTTTTCCGATCCGGGTCATTTCAGGCCAAGAAGAAGCGCATCTGATCTATCAAGGCGCAGCGCAGGCCATCGCTACAAACGACACTAATGAGCGCAGGCTGGTCCTGGACATCGGCGGACGCTCGACTGAACTGATTTTGGGTGTTGGCACGCAGGTACTGCAAACGGCATCATGCCCGATTGGTAGTGTGGCTTGGTCAATGGCCTATTTCGCAGACAACAGCTTCACCGAAAGCGCGTTTGAAACCGCCGAACTCGCCGCCCGCCAAACGCTGGCAACACAGGGGGCAACATTTGCAGCAGACCATTGGCAGCGTTGCTATGGCTCGGCCGGCACCGTCAACGCGGTGGTGGATGTGTTGAGCGCCTGCGGCTGGCCGGACGATGTCGTCACTGTGCAGGGGCTGGACTGGTTGTTGCAACAACTGCTGAGCGCCAGACACCTGGACCGGCTACAGTTGCCCGGCCTGCGCGATGACCGCAAACCCATCATCGGCGGGGGCTTGAGCGTACTGCGCGCCATCTTTGGTCTGCTCAATATCGGGCAACTCACACCGTGCAGCGGCGGGTTGCGGCACGGTTTGCTGCTAGATCTGATAAAAAAAGCCTGACCATCGGTCAGGCTTTTTAAATGAATACAAGCCGCTTTTAGTGGCAACGCGGCTTTTCTTCTACATATTGTCAATTTGACCTGACCGAAGCCCGAGCAGCTCACTTGCGTTGCGCCGTCCATCAAGCGGGCAAAGTCGTAGGTGACTTTCTTGCTCTTGATCGAGCGGCTCATTGAATTGATGATGGCATCTGCCGCCTCAAACCAGCCCATGTAGCGCAGCATCATCTCGGCCGACAGGATTTCAGAACCAGGGTTGACATAGTCTTTGCCGGCGTACTTGGGCGCGGTGCCATGAGTAGCTTCAAAGCAGGCCACTGCATCTGCCAGGTTGGCACCGGCGGCAATACCAATACCGCCGACTTGAGCGGCCAGCGCGTCAGAGATGAAGTCGCCGTTCAAATTCATGGTGGCGATGACGCTGTAATCGGCCGGACGCAGCAAGATTTGTTGCAAGAAGGCATCAGCGATGCAGTCTTTGATCACAATGTCTTTGCCGGTTTTGGGGTTCTTGAATTTGCACCATGGGCCGCCGTCGATCTCGACCGCGCCAAATTCTTTCTTCGCCAGACCGTAACCCCAATCACGGAACGCACCTTCGGTGAATTTCATGATGTTGCCCTTGTGCACCAGCGTCACATTGGGCTTGTCATTGTTGACGGCGTATTGAATGGCCTGGCGCACCAAGCGCTCAGTACCTTCGCGCGACACCGGTTTGATGCCAATGCCAGAGGTGTTGGGGAAACGAATCTTGGTGACACCCAGTTCTTCTTGCAAGAATTTGATGATCTTCTTGGCTTTGTCAGATTCGGCTTCAAACTCAATACCACAGTAAATATCTTCGGTGTTTTCACGGAAAATCACCATGTTGGTTTTTTCAGGCTCTTTGACCGGGCTGGGCACGCCTTCAAAGTATTGAATCGGGCGCAGGCAAACATACAGGTCAAGTTCCTGGCGCATGAACACGTTGAGCGAGCGGATGCCGCCGCCAATCGGGGTCGTCAATGGGCCTTTGATCGACACCACATACTCTTTCAACGCGTCGATCGTTTCAGTCGGGAACCAGACATCCGGGCCATACACCGTGGTGGCTTTTTCACCTGCATAAACTTCCATCCAATGGATCTTTTTCTTGCTGCCGTAAGCCTTGGCCACTGCTGCATCTACCACTTTGATCATCACCGGCGTGATGTCAAAACCAGTACCGTCACCCACAATGAAGGGAATGATGGGCTGGTCTGGAACGTTCAACGAATTGTCGGCGTTGACCGTGATTTTTTGGCCCTGAGCAGGCACTTGAATGTGTTGATACATGCGATGAAGTCTCCATTGGTTAGTCACAAATCGTGTTTCGAGCCGGACCGCCAAACAGGGCTGATTCCGGTGTTATCCCTCAACTTTTTGATTCTAGTGCGATAAATGACCCAAACCTGTCAACCGATCGCCCAGAGTGCCGTTACGGGTTGACCTTCCTCAAACAAAGAAGGTTTTTTGTCTTAACGTTACTTCAAGGAAACTTACAAATGAACAAACTTCTCGCTGCTTTGGTCGCTGGTCTCTTCACCGCTGGCGCTTTCGCTGCTGCTTCGGCTCCTGCTGCTGCCGCTGCTCCTGCCGCCAAGGCCGAAGCCAAGGCTGCTCCGGCCAAGGCCGAAGCTGCTCCGGCTGCTGCCGCTGCTGACACCGCCGCTCCGGCCAAAAAAGCCAAGAAGGCCAAGAAAGCCAAGAAGGCTGCTGCCAAGGCTTCTGCTGCCCAGTAATCAAGCCTCTGGCATGATTCAAAAGCCCGCTTCGGCGGGTTTTTTTTGGCCAAGTCCGTGGAAAATAGCGCCATGAAACACATTAATTCCCTCTTCTTCTATTGCATCGCTTTTTGCTGGACGCCCGGCTGGGCGCAAAACGCGCCGCAACTGAACCTGCCGCGCATCCAGATCACGGCTGGCATGTACCTGATAGACACCCAGGTGGCCGCCACCCCGGACCAACGCTCCACCGGCCTGATGCACCGCCGACAAATGCCCACAGGCGAAGGCATGCTCTTTATTTTTGAACAGCCCAGCGAGCAATGTTTCTGGATGAAAAACACGCTGATTCCTCTTACCACTGCGTTTGTAGGTGACGACGGCACCATCGTCAACCTGGCCGACATGAAGCCAATGACGACCGAATCCCACTGCTCGTCCAAGCCAGTGCGCTATGTGCTGGAAATGAACCAGGGCTGGTTCGATAAAAAGGGCATCAAGGCCGGCTTCAAGCTGATGGGACGGCCGTTCAATGCCTCTTGAGGCTATCATTATAAGAGCATCTTGCGCTTGTCAGAAAAGGGATAGCGGCAATAATTGATTGTAAAAAAACCGCCCGAAGGCGGTTATTTGTTGAGGCATTTCAGTCGCTCAAGCGAAATTGCGCTCGGCAAAAGACCAGTTCACCAACTTGTCCAGAAAAGTCTCAACATACTTCGGGCGCATATTGCGATAGTCAATGTAGTAGGCATGTTCCCACACGTCCACCGTCAGCAGTGCTTTGTCGGCCGTGGTGAGCGGCGTGCCGGCGGCACCCATGTTGACAATGTCCACCGAACCATCGCCTTTTTTCACCAACCAGGTCCAGCCAGAACCAAAATTGCCGACAGCGGACTTGACAAACGCCTCGCGAAACGCTGCGTAGCTACCCCACTTGGCAGTGATCGCCGCAGCCAGTGCGCCAGAAGGCTCACCGCCGCCATTGGGTTTGAGGCAATTCCAGAAAAAGGTATGGTTCCAGATCTGGGCAGCGTTGTTGTAAATGCCACCGCTGGCCTTTTTAACGATGGATTCCAGGTCCAGGGCCTCAAACTCGGTACCTTTTTGCAGGGTATTCAAGTTCACCACGTAGGCGTTGTGATGCTTGCCGTAGTGGTATTCCAGCGTTTCTTTGGAGTAATGCGGAGCCAAAGCGTCGATCGCAAAAGGCAGTGCGGGCAAGGTATGTTCCATGGTGTCCTCTCGTTGAATAGTTAAAAGCCAAAGAATTGTAAAAAGATTCACCCTGGCCGGTGCAGCACCCGCAAATCAACCGTGCCATCAACAAGGGTAGCCCGCAGATCTTGCCCCGCGCGGGTCTGCGCCGCGCGGCCAATGGCTAGGCCTTGCGCGTCGGTCAGCCACGCGTAGCCGCGCGCCAGCACCAGGTGTGGGTCGAGCAGCCCTAGGCGCAACGAAGCGCGGTCGAGCTGTCGGGCCTGCGCTGACAGGCCACGCTGGGTGGCAATCGGCAACTGCGGGCCTAATTGCTGTAGGTGTTGCTGATGGCACTGTAGTACCGCTCGGGTGGCGCTGTTCAAACGCTGCGCAGCCGCGCTCAGACGCAATTGCTGTGTGGTCAGGCGCTGCGACGGGCGCCCCAGTCGCGACGCGGCATTGTCCAGGCGCTGACCCTGCCGGTCGAGCATACGCTCTAGCGCGCCCTGTAGGCGGCGTTGCTGCACCTCCAGCGCACCCAGCCAGGCGTCGCGCGGCTGCGCCACCATCTCAGCGGCCGCGGTAGGGGTGGGTGCGCGCACATCGGCCACAAAATCGGCAATGGTGAAATCGGTTTCGTGCCCCACACCGCATACCAGTGGCACTGGGCTACGCGCAATCGTCTGTGCCAGTTGTTCGTCGTTGAACGCCCACAAGTCTTCCAGCGCACCACCGCCACGCACCAGCAAGATCACATCGATTGGCGGGGTGGCAGGCGGCGTCTTGCGCTTATGAAGCAAATCGCAATCTAGCCCTTTATCCACCTGCGCAAGCAGATACAGCTTTGATAGCGCTTCGCATAATTCTGCCGGCGCGTTGGCACCCTGCACTGCGGCTGGCACCAGCACTACAGGCAGATGGGGGGCACGTCGGCGCAAGGTACTGACCACGTCATGCAGCGCCGCCGCCGCCAGCGAAGTCACCAGCCCAATGCCGCGCGGCATCAGCGCCAGCGCGCGCTTGCGCTGTGCATCGAACAGCCCCTGCGCCTGCAGCTTGGCTTTGAGCCGCAAAAATTCTTCATACAGGCTGCCCTGGCCGGCACGGCGCATGCCTTCGACGATCAGTTGCAGGTCGCCGCGTGGTTCATAGATACTGACGCGGGCGGTCACTTCGACCAGCTCGCCATCACGCGGGTCAAAGTCCAGACCCGCCGCTGCGCGCTTGAACAGTGCGCAGCGCAACTGCCCGCTGCTGTCCTTCAACGAAAAATAGCAATGACCGCTGGCGGCACGCGAAAACCCAGAAAGCTCACCACGCACATTCACCAGGTTGAAGCGCGCGGTCAGCGTGTCGGCCATGGCACGACACAAGGCGCCAACCGCCCAAACCTGACTTACGGGGCTATTCATGACTGCCTCAGACATGGCCGCCTAACCCGCAACGTAACACCATCCGGGCCTGCGTGCTATCAAGTCTTCCACAGTTGGACGATGATGCGGTAGCCCCTAAACAAGGAGCGGGAAATCTCGGACTTTCGTTATAACTTATTGATTCCATTTAATTTTTTATTGCCTAAAAAATAATCAACGCAAGCAAACCCAGCAAACTCGGGCGCTGCGGCCACTTCTTCGACCCATTCTGCACAAAGTTATCCACAGAAAATGTGATCTTCTCGGGCCCCAACCGGCTTGGCAAAACAGGCACCGCGCTAGGCCATAATCGGGCCGCAACTCTCATCGAACGGGGTACGTCTTTGTTTTCCATCATACAAGCTGCGGGCTGGCCGATCTGGCCTTTGATTGTCTGCTCGGTGCTGGCACTGGCGCTGGTGATCGAGCGCTTTGTCACGCTCAAGACCGCCAAGGTGGTGCCACCCAGACTACTGGAAGAAGTGCTGACGGTGACGCGCACCAGCGTACCGGGGCCAGAGGTAATCAGGCAGCTTGAAGCCAATTCGGCGCTGGGCGAGGTACTGGCCAGCGGCATCAAGACGCTCAACAACAACCCGCGCTGTAGCGACGACGACCTGCGCGCCAGTATGCAGGCCTGCGGCCGCCTGGTGGCGCACCGGTTGGAGCGCTACCTGAGCGCGCTGGCCACCATTGCGTCGGCCGCGCCGCTGATGGGGCTGTTTGGCACAGTGGTCGGGATGATCGAGATTTTTGGCTCGCAGTCGTCCAACGTGGCCACCGGGGCGAACCCGGCGCAACTGGCGCACGGCATCTCGGTAGCGTTGTACAACACCGCATTCGGCCTGATCATCGCTATTCCGTCGCTGATCTTCTGGCGCTACTTTCGCGCCCGTGTCGATGAATTTTTGCTGACGCTGGAACTCTCAGCCGATCACTTGGCACGCCATCTCAGCAACCTGCGTAAGTGATGTTGCCCCCACGCTTGTCATTGCATGTACTGCGCTGCCCCCCACGGGGGCCTTCGCGCCTTGGGGCGGCCCGGCGGCGCTCAAAGATGCTGCCCCCAAGGCTTCCAGACGCAATCCTATGAACTTTCGCCCGCGCCAGAAGGAAGAACCCGAGATCAACCTGATCCCGTTCATCGACGTGCTGCTGGTGATCCTGATCTTTTTGATGCTGTCCACCACCTACAGCAAATTCACCGAACTGCAATTGCGCCTGCCGGTCGCTGATGTGCAGGCGCAGCGCGACTATCCCAAAGAAGTGCTGGTGTCGGTTGATGCCGAAGGCGGCTACACCGTCAACCGCCAACCAGTGACCGGGCGCAGCGTGGGCGAGCTGGCCAGTGCGGTGCAGGCGGCAGCCAATGTCGGCAAAGATTCGGTGTTGATCATTTACGCCGACGCGGCAGCACGCCACCAGTCGGTCATCACCGTGATGGAAGCGGCGCGCCAAGCCGGACTGTCCAAAATCACCTTTGCCACCCAGTCCGGCGCGACCGCAGGCGCTCAATAGGCCTGGCCACGTGCCCGCTGACCGCGCCTTCGCCGCATCATGACCCGCGCTGCCAAGCCAAGCACCTGGCAGCAGATGCTGATGCGCCACTGGCTGCGTCGCAGTTGGTTGGCCTGGCTGCTGTGGCCGCTGTCGCTGCTCTACCAACTGGCATTTGCCGTGCGCCACGCGCTGGTCCGTTGGCACTGGCTGTCCAGCATCCATTTGCCGGTGCCGGTCATTGTGGTTGGCAACGTGGTCGCCGGGGGAACTGGCAAGACGCCGGTGGTGCTGGCACTGGTGGAACACCTACAGCAGCTCGGTGTGGCGGTCGGCGTCATTTCGCGCGGCTATGGACGCAGCAGCTCGGGCTGCCTGGAAGTGACCCCGACCAGCGCGCCCCAAGACGTGGGCGACGAACCGGCGTTGATCCGGCGCCGCACCGGCGTGCCGGTGTTTGTGGCCGAGCAGCGCGTGCTGGCAGCACGGGCGCTGCAGGCGACCTACCCCAACACACAAATCATCGTCAGCGACGACGGCTTGCAACATCTGGCGCTGGCACGCGAGCTGGAAATTGGCGTGTTTGATGACCGCGGCATCGGCAACGGTTTTTTGCTGCCGGCAGGCCCGCTGCGCGAACCCTGGCCACGACCCTTGCACCTGGTGCTGCATACCGGCGATCAACCTGCCTTTGCCGGCTACCACGCTCAGCGCTCGCTCAAACCCTATGCGCTCGACGCCAGCGGCAACCGGGTGGCGCTGGTCGACTTGGCAGCGCCCGGTGCCACGCCGCTGCTGGCGCTGGCCGCCATCGCCCGGCCCGAGGCATTTTTTGCCATGCTGCGCGCCCACGGAGTCCCACTTGCGTGCGTTCTGGCATTGCCAGATCACTATGACTTTAGTAGCTATCGATGCAATGAAGACAAGCGCTATCGGCTGATTTGTACCGAAAAAGATGCGGTCAAACTGTGGCCGCTTTGCCCCCAAGCGCTGGCGGTGCCACTGCAATGTGAGCTGCCCGAGGCGTTCTGGAACGCGTTTGACGCGCATCTGGCCGCGCTGTTAGCACAGTACGGTGACCGACACCCCGGCGTTGATTCGCTATCATTGCCCCATGGACACACGACTACTTGAACTGCTGGTTTGCCCGGTCACCAAAGGGCCGCTGCAATACAACCGCGACACGCAAGAACTTATTTCACGCTCGGCACGCCTGGCGTACCCGGTGCGCGACGGCATCCCGATCTTGCTGGAAAACGAGGCCCGCACGCTGACTGACGAGGAACTCGGACTGTGAAGCGTGGGCCCCTCATGCGATGGGTGTGCTGGCGGTGACCTTTACCGTTCTGATTCCGGCGCGCCTGTCCTCCACCAGGCTACCCAACAAGCCGCTGGCCGATCTTGCCGGCGTGCCAATGGTGGTGCGCGTGGCGCAACGCGTGCTGTCCATGACCGGTGCCAAACCACGGGTCGTGGTGGCGGGTGACCACCCCAGCATCATCGCGGCCTGCCAGTTGCATGGTGTCGATGCGCTGCTGACCCGCGCCGATCACCGGTCCGGCTCGGACCGGTTAGCCCAAGCCTGCACACTGCTGAAACTGGCCGACCACGAGATTGTGGTCAACGTGCAGGGCGACGAGCCGCTGATCGACCCAGCGCTGCTGTCCGCCGTTGCTTGCCTTTTAAAAAAAACGCCGCTAGCGCAGATGAGCACTGCGGCGGTAGCTATTGACTCGGTAGCAGATTTTCATAACCCGAATGTTGTCAAGGTGGTGCTGGACGCGCAACAAATGGGCCTGTACTTCAGCCGCGCGCCAATTGCTTATCCGCGTGATTCACCCCAAGCACTGCCCAGCCCGGCACCGCTGCGGCACATCGGCATCTACGGCTACCGCGTTGGTTTTTTGAAGCAGTTCCCGACACTGGCGCAGTCGCCGCTGGAATTGACCGAATCGCTGGAACAACTGCGCGTGCTGTGGCACGGCTACCGCATCGTGGTGCACGTCACCGAGCACGCCCCCGGTGCTGGCGTGGACACCCCCGAAGACCTGGAGCGGGTGCGCCAACTGTTGACAATGGTCAACCCGACGTAAGCCACCCAGCGCTTTGCGCGTGATAACCTCAAGGGGTTCGGGCGACGCCGATTGCCAACCCAAATCACCGCACAACGCCCGTACTTTTTTCATAACAAAACCTGAGGACAAACATGAAACTGATTTTGTTGGGCGCACCTGGCGCTGGTAAAGGCACACAAGCCACGTTCATCTGCCAAAAATACGGCATCCCGCAAATTTCCACCGGTGACATGCTGCGCGCTGCCGTCAAAGCTGGCACGCCGCTGGGCATTCAGGCCAAAAAGGTGATGGACGCCGGCGGCCTGGTCAGCGACGAGCTGATCATCAATCTGGTCAAGGAACGTATCACCCAGCCTGATTGCGCCAACGGTTTCCTGTTTGACGGCTTCCCGCGCACCATTCCGCAGGCCGACGCCATGAAGGCCGCTGGCGTCAAGCTCGACTACGTGCTTGAAATTGACGTGCCGTTTGACGCCATCATCGACCGCATGGGCGGACGCCGCTCGCACCCGCCGTCAGGGCGCACCTACCATGTCAAGTTCAACCCGCCCAAGATCGCAGGCATAGACGACGTGACCGGTGAACCGCTGGTGCAGCGCGACGACGACAAGGAAGAAACCGTCAAAAAGCGGCTGGAGGTATATAGCGCCCAGACCCGCCCGCTGGTGGACTACTACAGCAACTGGGCCAAGGCTGATGCAGTCGCTGCACCCAAATACCGTGCCATCAGCGGCACCGGCAGCGTGCAAGACATCACCGCCCAAGCGTTTGTGGCGCTGGCGAGCTGAGTTTCATGTCATCCAAGTCTTTGGGATGACGACAAGGGCTGTCATTGCGGACCTGATCCGCAATCCATGCAGCCGGTAGGCATGGATGCCGGATTGCGTCCGGCAGGACAACCTTGCACTTTCACCTTAACTTTCGTGATGGTCATACCACTAAGAAAACTCAGCCGCCCATCAATTCCAGCATCAAGGCAATCCGGGCTTTGACGGGCGACAGGCCCTTGGAATCGGCAAATTCGGCATTTGGTACAGACAGCACGCGCCCGTTGGCGCAGCGGGTCGAGCGCACCACCCGCACCCCTGCCTGAACCGCGCGATGCAGGGCGGCTTCAAGCTCCACATGCAGCGTGCCATTGCCGGTACCAGCCACCACCAAACCGCGCAAAGGCGCGGTGTCGGGCGCCTGACGCAACAGCGCATCGACCACCGCGCCGCTGATGCCAGCGTAGCTCATGATCGCTTCAACGCGTGGCCAGACCGATATCTTTGCTATTTTTTCAAGAGTCATCTGGGCTTTATTTGATTGGGCTAGAGGCCAATTTCTTAATAGTCTGACCTGTCCCTCTTCAACGTAAGCCAGTGGCCCGGTATCGCCCGACGTGAACACATCGAGCCGGTAGGTGTGCGCCTTTTGCACCTCCAGCGCGCCGTGCACAGTGCCCGCACACAGCGCCACCACGCCCTGTGCTCCCGGGGTCAGCGCGACCGCCACAGCATCCATCAGGTTTTGCGGGCCATCCGGGTTCAGGCTTGACGCAGGTCGCATGGCGCAGGTCAGCACCACTGGCTTGGCGTTGAGCAGCTTTGCTGGCAGCGCAACGTGCAAAAAATACGCGGTTTCTTCCAGCGTATCGGTGCCGTGGGTGATCACCAGGCCAGCAACCTGCGGCTGCGCCAGATGGTGTGCCACACGTTGTGCTAGCGCCAGCCAAATATCAAAGCGCATATCTTTGCTGTCGATCTGCGCCACCTGATCACTGTGCAGTTGGTGGCCTTGCAACACGCTCGTCAAACTGGGCACCGCGGCCAGCAATTGCGCTACCCCAACCTGGGCAGCGGTGTAGCCAATGTTGTCAGCGGCGCTGCTGGCGCTGCCGGCAATGGTGCCGCCGGTCCCCAGTACCACGATTTTTTTAGGATTTTTTTCAGAATTCACTTGCACACTTTCAAAAACTGATTAAAAATACAGTTACTGGATATGAAAACAGTGTTTTTAATCCAGTCCCGTTGCCCATGCAGCCACCCTAGGAGTCATTATGCTCAGCCGTCCCAAACTGACCGATCGCCAGCAACAGATTCTGGATCTTATCCAGACCGCCATCGCCCGCACCGGCGCGCCACCTACGCGTGCCGAAATCGCGGCGCAACTGGGCTTCAAATCTGCCAACGCCGCCGAAGAGCACTTGCAAGCGCTGGCGCGCAAAGGCGCCATTGAGCTGGTCAGCGGTACCTCGCGCGGCATCCGGCTGCGCGACGATGCACTGCGCGCCATCAACGCTGCGCGCGACGCCGCGTTGGCCCCTCTCAATGCGCTGGCGCAACTGGCGCTGCCGCTGATCGGCCGCGTGGCGGCTGGTTCGCCCATTCTGGCGCAAGAGCATGTGGACAAAACTTACTACGTTGAAAGCAGTCTGTTTCAGCGCAAACCAGACTACCTGCTTAAAGTGCGCGGTATGTCGATGCGCGACGCCGGCATCATGGACGGCGACTTGCTGGCAGTACAAAGCACGCACGACGCCAAAAACGGCCAGATCGTGGTGGCTCGCCTGGGCGACGAGGTTACCGTCAAGCGTTTCCTGCGCACGCCACGTTGCATCGAACTGCACCCTGAAAACCCCGACTACCAGACCATCGTGGTCGAGCCTGGTGAGCCGTTCGAAATCGAAGGCCTGGCCGTCGGTCTGATCCGCAACACCATGATGATGTAAACCATGAAAAGCCAACAACCCACCCCTTCACCGCTGTCCGCTCCCATCCAGGCGCTCTGGCGCTGGCTGATGGCCCGGCCGGGTTCAGCGCCTTGCGCTGATCGCCCCTGCAAAAGGCCCGGCAACTGGCACGGCTGCGCGGCACCGGCTGAGCGACCAGCAAGTGCGGAACACCCCGCAACGACGCTATCTGCGCGCAGCTACACGCGTGCCAACGAAATACAGACCATGCGGCCACTTCGGGTGTTGCAAGTGGTCGAAGCAGGTCAAAACCCAGGGTATGGAACACGTTTGAGGATCTCCGGGCGCATGGCCGACGTCTGCGCCGAACTGGACCGGCTCGCCGCGCGCGAGGCGTTGCTGAACTGACAGCCATAGAAAATCTTCCACCCCACAGCATGAAAGACGGCGGTCACAAGCGGTCCACGCCCCGCTGTTCCAGTGCGTCCAAATTCATGAATACCGGGTCCTGGCCCGGTATGACAACCTGTTCTTTCGCGTTAAATTTGCTCCAACCACCGCCAACACCGGCCAGACTTCCATCAGGCAGGCACAATCGGTGGCATGAATATCGTGATACTGGACGACTATCAAGACGTCGTGCGCAAACTGGCGTGTGCCGCCAAGCTCGAGCCCTACCAAGCCAGGGTCTATACCAACACCGTCAAGGGTCTGGGGCAATTGGCCATCCGCCTGAAAGACGCCGATGTGATCGTGCTCAACCGCGAACGCACACATCTGTCACGCGCCCTGATCGACAAACTGCCGCGTCTGAAACTGATTTCGCAAACCGGGCGCATTGGCCCTCATGTCGATGTCAACGCCTGCACCGAAATCGGCGTGGCGGTGGCTGAAGGCGCGGGCTCGCCAGTGGCACCCGCCGAGCTAACCTGGGCGCTCATGATGTCTGCCATGCGGCGCCTGCCACAATACATTGGCAATCTCAAGCATGGCGCATGGCAACAATCGGGGCTGAAATCCAACAGTATGCCCGCCAACTTTTGTCTGGGCACCACCCTCCAAGGTCGCATTCTGGGCATCTGGGGTTACGGGCGTGTTGGTCAACTGGTGGCCGGTTATGGCAAGGCTTTTGGCATGCGCGTGTTGGTCTGGGGGCGGGCACCTTCGCGCGAACGGGCGATCCATGACGGTCTGGAAGTCACTGCTTCGCGTGAACAATTATTCGAGCAATCCGACGTGCTGTCGCTGCACCTGCGTCTCAACGAAGAAACCCACGGTATGGTAGGCCTGGAAGACCTGGCGCGCATGAAGCCGACCGCTTTGTTGATCAACACCTCGCGCGCCGAATTGCTTGAGCCAGACGCCCTGCTGACCGCACTCAATCGCGGACGCCCCGGCATGGCAGCCATCGACGTCTATGAATCAGAACCAATTTTGCAAGGCCACGCGCTGCTGCGTCTGGAAAACTGCGTCTGCACGCCGCACATTGGTTACGTCGAACTTGACAGTTACGAGATGTACTTTGGCACCGCGTTCGACAACGTGGTCAATTTCATCAAGGGTCACCCCACCAACATCGTCAACCCTGGTGCCTTGCAGGTTCGCCGCTAGACCGGCGCACGTTAAGACACGCAGGCGACAGCGTACGCTGGAGGCTGACCCCGATGCGGTTCACAATAAGCCATGAGCGAGCCAATCCTGACCCTTGAAGAGCGTGCGGCGATTAACGCCGGGCGCTGGTTTTCAAGCCTGTCGCCGTCGCTGCGCCACGACATCCTGCGTTGCGCCTATGTGCGGCGCTACCAGGACGGCGACCTGATCGCTGCGCGGGGCGAACAGCCGCAGGAGTGGATTGCCTGCGCCAAAGGCGCGGTACGCGTCAGCTCGACCGCCATTTCTGGCAAACAGATCACGCTGACTTATGTGGAACCCGGCATCTGGTTCGGCGATGTGGCCATTTTTGACGGCGACCGCCGTACGCACGACGCGTACGCGCACGGCGACACCACGGTGCTGTGCGTGGCGCGCGCCGATTTCACCAAAATCCTGGCCCTGCACAACGAACTATATGAGGCACTGCTACGCCTGCACGCGCGGCGCATCCGTCAACTCTATGGGCTGGTGGAAGACCTCAACACCCTGCCCTTGCGCGCGCGGCTGGCCAAACAATTGCTGCACCTGGCGCGCTCGTATGGTGTGCCGTCGCTGAGCGACCCGGCCGAGGTGCGGATCGGTTTACAACTGGCGCAAGAAGAGCTGGCCCAGTTGCTTGGCGCATCACGCCAGCGCGTCAACCAGGAGCTCAAGACCCTGGAGCGCGAAGAAACCATCCGCATCGAGGCCGGTGGCGTGGTCATCCGAAGCCGTCCAGCACTGATGCGCATTGTCGAAGCCGATCACTGAACCTCAGCCAACTTGCCACCATGAGCCAACAAGAAGACAACAGCGGCACCCGCGCCATTCCCCCCAGCCAAGCGTTTGACCAAGGCGCGCTTGAGCATTGGTTGGCGCACAACCTGGACCGGTTTGCCGGGCCGCTAACCATCGAATCGTTCAAAGGCGGGCAATCGAATCCGACCTACAAGCTGATCACACCAGGCCAGACTTACGTGATGCGCTCCAAGCCTGCGCCGGTGGCCAAACTGCTGCCATCAGCGCACGCCATCGAGCGCGAATTTGCCGTCATGCGCGCGCTGGCCAACACCGACGTGCCGGTGCCGCGCATGCTGTGCCTGTGCGAAGACGAATCCGTCATCGGGCGCGCCTTCTACCTTATGAGCTTTGTCAGCGGGCGCATTTACTGGGACCAGTCGCTGCCGGACCTGAGCCAGCCCGAGCGTGGCCAACTCTACGATGAGATGAACCGCGTCATTGCTGCCTTGCACTCGGTGCAAGCGGCGCAAGTGGGGCTCGCCAACTACGGCAAGCCCGGCAACTATTTTGAACGCCAGATCGGTCGTTGGAGCAAGCAATACGTCGCCTCGATCACCGAACCGATGGTCGAGATGGACCGTTTGATGGATTGGCTGCCGACACACATCCCGGCGATGGCGCGCGACCCGTCAATGGTGAGCGTGGTACACGGCGACTATCGCATGGACAACCTGGTGTTTCACCCGACCGAGCCGCGGGTGATGGCGGTGCTGGACTGGGAGCTTTCCACACTGGGGCATCCACTGGCCGATTTCAGCTACCACTGCATGGCCTGGCACATCACGCCCGGCGCGTTTCGCGGCATCAGTGGGTTGGACTTGCCGGCGCTGGGCATCCCGGCCGAGACCGACTACATCCGGCGCTACTGCGCGCGAACCGGTCTGGTTACGCCCGAGCAGCTCGCCGGTGAATGGTCGTTTTACCTGGCCTACAACCTGTTTCGCCTGGCTGCCATTTTGCAAGGCATCGGCAAGCGCGCGCAGTCTGGCACAGCGGCCAACGCGCAGGCTTTGCGCGCCGCCGCGGGTGCCAAGCCGCTGGCGCAGTTGGCGTGGCAGTTTGCCCAGCGTGCAAATTCTCAATGATCTATTTTTGATAGCTTCTAGCGCTCATATCTAAAGCGCTAGAGCCTTTTTTTACTTCTGACTTTCATGGCAGCAAAAAACATTTCAAAGCATCAAAAAAGATTGTCATTGCGGGCCACGACCCGCAATCCATGGCCCCGAATTGATGGATCCCGGGTCGAACCAGGGATGACAGTAACCTGTTCTTTCACGTTAATTATTTGACCTACTCTTAACCACTGCGAGGCCGCTATGGACTTTGACTATTCCCCCAAAACCAAGCAACTGCAAACCAAATTGCTGCGTTTCATGGACGACTACGTCTATCCCGCTGAAGGCGCGCACCACGCCGAGGTAGAGGCCAACACCGCTGCCGGCAAGCGCTGGACGCCGCTACAAACCATTGAAGCGCTCAAGCTCAAAGCGCAAGAGCAAGGCCTGTGGAACCTGTTCTACCCGGTCGATAGTGCCCAAGCCGGTGGCATCGACGCCGGTGCCGGTCTGACCAACCAAGAATATGCGCCACTGGCCGAAATCATGGGCCGCGTGCTCTGGAGCAGCGAGGTCTTTAACTGCTCAGCGCCCGACACCGGCAACATGGAAACCATTGCCCGTTACGGCTCGGTGCAGCACAAACAGCAGTGGCTCAAACCCTTGCTGGAAGGCAAGTTTCGCTCAGCTTTTTCGATGACCGAGCCCGATGTCGCCTCCAGCGACGCCACCAACGTCGAAACCCACATCAAACGCGACGGTAACGACTACGTTGTTAACGGCCGCAAATGGTGGATCAGCGGCGCTGGCGACCCGCGCTGCGCGGTGCACATCGTCATGGGCAAGACCAACCCCGATGCCGAACGTCATGTGCAGCAAAGCATGATTCTGGTGCCGTCCAACGCGCCAGGCGTCACCGTGCTGAGGCCCTTGAACGTGATGGGCTACGACGATGCGCCGCACGGTCACATGGAAATTGCCTACAAAAACGTGCGCGTACCGGCCGACAGCATTTTGCTGGGCGAAGGCCGTGGCTTTGAGATTGCGCAAGGCCGCCTCGGGCCGGGGCGCATCCACCACTGCATGCGCCTGATCGGTCTGGCCGAACGCGCGCTGGAGCTGATGTGCAAGCGCAGCAGCAGCCGCATTGCCTTTGGCAAGCCGATTGCGGCGCAAACCGTCACCCAGGAGCGCATCGCCGAGGCGCGCTGCAAGATCGACATGGCACGCCTGCTCACACTCAAGGCAGCGTGGATGATGGACATCGCTGGTAACAAGTTTGCGCGCAATGAGATCGCCATGATCAAGGTGGTAGCCCCCAGCATGGCGTGCCAGGTGATCGACTGGGCGATGCAGGCTTTTGGTGGCGCCGGTATGTGCGACGACTTTCCGCTGGCCTACTACTACGCCAGCGCGCGCACGCTGCGCTTTGCCGACGGCCCGGACGAAGTGCACCGCAACGCGATTGCCAAGCAGGAGCTACGCAAATACGCCAGCACCAACCCAAAATAGCACGCGCTGATGAAATATCGTCAGCTCAAAAGTACACGGCTGTCAGGCCGGACTCGATCCGGCATCCATGACTTCTAAACACCTGGATTGCGGGTCGTAGCCGGCAATGACAAACAGCTTTTATGGGTCGGGTGTCGCCTCCGTTATCTGCAAGTTAACGGTTCAGATCCGACAGCCCCGACCACAATTCATTGAGGTCGGGAAAGTTCCAGAAGTCGGGGTCTTCGCGCGCCGCGATACGGTCGCTGTTTGACGATTGCGACAGGTCAAGCAGCACCGGCACGATGCGCATCGCTGACTTGGTCGAATAAAACAGCTTGACCCGCGGCGTCGTCAGCGATCCGCTCGCCTGCTCGGTTACCACGCCAATGCGCCCGGACTGCATCCGCACCAGTGAACCGACCGGATAAATGCCCATACTTTTGACAAAAGCGTGAAACACCTGCGGGTCAAAGTGCCCTTTCCATTCGGCCATGCGGCGCAGCGACTCGGCCGGATCCCAGCCAGTTTTGTAGGGTCGATTAGACGTGATGGCGTCATAAACATCACACACCGCACCCATCCTGGCGTGCAGACTGATTTGTTCACCTGCCAGACGTTCTGGATAGCCACTACCGTCCACCTTTTCGTGATGGTGCAACACCACGTCGAGCGACACCGCATCCAGTCCGGAGCTGGCCATCAACATCTTGTAGCCCTCGGTTGGATGCTTGCGCATGATGTCAAATTCGGCGTCGGTCAGCTTACCCGGCTTGTTCAGCACCTCGGTTGGCATCGCTACCTTACCCAGGTCGTGCAACAAACCAGCCGTGCCCACTGAGCGGATCTGTGCATCATCAAATTTGAGCTGCTTGGCCAGCGCCACCATCATGGCGCACACCGCCACCGAATGCATATAGGTGTAATCGTCGACGGTTTTCAGCCGTGCCAGGCTGATGATGGCACCCGGGTTGCGCGCCACCGAGTTCGAAATTTCCTCCACCAGTTGCTGGGCGCCACCGACGTCCACCGCGCGGCCCATGCGCACTTCTTCAAACATCGACACCAAGGCAGCTTTGGAAGACTGACAAATGCGTGCCGCGCGTGCCAACTCTGCGGCCGCCGGTACTTGCGTAACAGGCTGACGCAGCACCTTGGGCGGTGCCGCAACGGGCGTCGGCTCTGCGGCCAGTTCCAACGTCGCAGCACCCGCCGGCACATCAGCGCCCTTGTCACTGTCGATCCAGACTTCGATGATCCTGCTGGCCAAAATCAGATCAATGTCTTTGCGGTCCTTGATGACAAAGCCGGTCCGCCAAAAAGGGTGATCCATCCAGGAGCCGCAAAACTCCTTGAGGTGCATCCCCACCTGCAACTGCTGAACCCGAATACGTTTGAGCATAAAAAAAAAAGTAACGATCACTGATGCCAACAGGGTCCATTACGGCGTGCGCATCACCACCCCTAACTGTTGCAGGTAGTTTGCCACATCGGCCGGCAGATAACCGGCCCGTCCGGCTTGTTGTGCCAAATCAGCGGCAGGCACGGTTTGACCCTGCGCCGCCAGCGACACCGCGGCCCCCAACAACCAGCGCGCCTGGCCCGGCTGCAACGTCAGCGCCTGCAGATACGCGTGCACCGCCTGTGGGTGCAACCCCAGACGCTGTGCGGTGTTGCCGCGCAGCGCCCAGATGTCGGCGACCTGGCTCAAACGTGGCTCCAACTGCACCAGCAGCGCCAGCGCTTCGGCCGCGCGGCCAGTTGCCAGCGCCATGCGAACAAACTCGCGCACCGCCGCCGCCAGTTGCGCGCCGTCAGCTTCGGGGGTCTGTTCCAGCCGCACCATGACACCACGCACTAGCGCTAGCGCCCCTGCCTGGTTGCCCTGTTGCCAGAGCGACTGTGACTGCGCCAGCACCTCTTGCACCATCGGCTTCAAGGGCTGCGCAGTGGCGGCTGCCGTACTTTGCACCGCAGCAGGCTTTGCCACCGTGTCAGCGTTCAATTGAACAGCAACTGGCGCTACGCCAGAGGCGACCGAGGCCGCAACCACCGTTGGCACCACTGTTGACGCTGCCGGTTTCACCAGGTTTGCCTTGGTCTGGACTTCTGACAGGGGTAGCACCGCCAAGCGTGATGTCGCTGAGGACGATCTAGCCATCGCATTTGTTTGGACTGGCAACCGGGTTCGTGCTGACAACTCGTCGGTAAATTGCAATGCAAAGGGCGCCACCGACGCTGCCAGCGCTGCTGCCAAAGCCTGCCCATCTGCCACCAGAGTCTGACCCTGCGTCGGAACCTGAGCGCTCGGCAAAACCCGCGCTGCGGCTGGCACCATAGCGCTAACCGGTGGCGCAGGCAGATGGTCATTGAACACCCAACGCCAGCTCAAAAAACCAGCCAACGCAAGCACTGCCACCAGCGCAAACGCCAGCAAGCGCCAGCCCACCCCAGGCCCGCGCTGACCACCACCAGCACGGCTTGCTGCGCCTTGCCCGACCACGCCCACGCCGGCAGCAACGCCGCTGGAGCGCGGGCCGGATTGCCGTTGATCCAGATCACGCAAGACCTTGTTGATCACACTCGTGACACTTCTCTCCTGCCACCTAAGGCCAGGCCCACCGCCACGCCACCCGCCGCCTGCGCACGCCCGGCGTGTCAGCAGCGGCCAGGCGCACATGGGCGACGCTGACCCGGTGGCTGCCCTCGCCGTAAGCCAGCAACAGACACTTGTGCGCCAGCACGTTGACCAGCCGCGGCACGCCGCTGCTCCAGTACGCAATGGCTTGCGCTGCCGCCGGCTCAAACACCTGGGTGTCGGTCGCCTCACTTTGCGCAGCAACCACCAGGCGGTGCACCAGATACCTGACCACTTGCTGCTGATCCATCGGCCCCAGGTATTGGCTGTAGGTAATGCGCTGTAGCAGTTGTCGAATCTGTGGCTGTGCCAGCAGTGTGTCCAGTTCGGGCTGGCCCAGCAACACCAGTTGCAGCAATTTGCGCTTTTCGGTTTCAAGGTTGGACAACAGGCGCAGGCTCTCCAGGCTGGCCAGCGGGATCGCCTGCGCCTCGTCGATGCACACCACCACGGGTCGACCCGCCTTGGCGTGATCGATCAGACAGGCCTGTAGCGCCACCAGCATCACCCGACGGCTGGGCAGCGTACGCCGAGGTTGTCCGCGCAGCGTTTGCCCAACCGCATCGACACCCAGTTCATGCAACAGCGCCAGCAACAAGTCGTCTGGCGTCATGTCGGGGTTTGGAATGTAGGCGGTGACGCATTCGCCCTGTAGCAACGCCAGCAGACGGCGACACAAAACAGTTTTGCCACAGCCCACCTCGCCCACAATCTTCAGAAAGCCTTCACCACCGCGCAACGCCACCAGCAAGGTGTTCAGCGCCGCTTGCGCGCTGTCGTGCGGATAAAAAAAGGCGCTGTCCGGGGTGATTGAAAAAGGTGCCTCGCGCAGCGCGAAATGGCGCAGATACATGATGGCCCGTTTGATTCGCTGGTAATTTATCGTGCGTTGGAGACCAATTTTTCGCTATTGCACCGGCTCACGCGTCTGCACCGTGCCGTCGATGCGGATCACGCGGGCGCGCGCCGCCTGCATATCGTCCAATGCGGCGCGACTACGGCGGTTTTGCTCGTCCCAATCGTGCTGGTTGCGGATGATGGTCGGCTTGATCAGCACCACCACCTCTTTCTTGCGCCCGCTGTTGGCCTTGTTGCCCAGCAAAAATGAGAACGGCGTGTTGCTGGAACCAGGCAACCCGGACGACGTCAGGTTCGACTCAATCTGCATCAATCCACCAATCGCCACAATCTTGCCG
>JAQTSL010000226.1 GCA_028711355.1 Rhodoferax sp. | reverse complement strand
GGCCCGTTTGGCAGCTTTTACCTGCGCCAAGACAGCGCCAAGCCAATCATCCTGCTGGCCTCAGGCACCGGGTTTGCTCCGATCAAGGCGTTGCTTGAGCAGATGCAGCACCAGGGGATTGAGCGCCCAACCACGCTGTATTGGGGCGGTCGCCGTCCGGCGGACCTGTATCTGGACGCTTGGGTGCGCGGCAAACTGGGCGAATTGCCGTGGCTGCGCTACGTGCCGGTCATTTCCGACGCATTGGCAGAAGATCATTGGCACGGGCGGACCGGTTTTGTCCACCGGGCGGTGCTACAAGACACGCCCGAACTGTCCGGCTACCAAGTCTATGCCTGCGGCGCGCCGATTGTGATCGACTCAGCCCGGCGCGACTACCTGCAAGCGGACCTGCCGAGCGACGAATTTTTTGCTGATTCTTTTACCACCGAGGCCGACAAGGCACGCGCTTTGGCTAGCTGAGCTTGGTCGTCCAGGCCTGGCTTGCCACCTCAGAGTGCTATGGCGTACCAGGCCATTGTTGCGTCGTTAATGCAGGCAGTGCCGATGGCCCGACCCGTAGTAAGCACACCATCGTCGATCTTGTTATCGACCTCAGTTGCAACGTCGCAGGGCAGATTGGCAAATACGATGGCGTTGCGCGCGGCCGGGTTGACAGCAGCAAAGCCTGCCACCAGTCCGTTGGCAACGGCGCCAGAGGCCAGATGCACCGCACCGTAACTGGTTTTGAGATGCCGTTGCGTGTCGGTTGCGTCGATCTTGCTGATAAAACCCGCGTTGAAAAGTTGCCAGGGGGCTTCGGCCACTTCGGAGCCCGCAGCCGCCTGTCCAGTGGCCGCCGTGATTGCGCCTTCGATTGATCCGTTACCAATTGTCCCCCCCGTGCCCGCCGCGGTGATGGCAGGAATCTGATTGGCGGTGTAAGGCCAGTCACCGGGCAGATAGTTGTAACGCTGCTTGAAATAAACACTGGCGGTGCGCAAATCATCGACGATGGCAACCACATCCTTGGCCTTCATGCTGCCAATCAAACTTTGGCTACTCAGAATTCCGCCCAGGATGAGGCCAACGATGACCAGTACGATGGCTATTTCGACCAGTGTGAAGCCGCGTTGTTTCATCGACAGCTCATTCATCGTGGAAGTGGTTCGCCAGCGACACATGCACAAGCTGGTGCAGCAAGGCCGACTGGAACATTGGTGGCGGTACAGACGTTGGTCCCAGGACAGGGCGTCGTTAAACAGTAACCGGGGCATGCTTTTAGGGTTTTTTCGCTCATCAGCGGTTGTAGCAAATCCTGCACAGACAAATAGGTCACCAGATCGTCGTAAGCGCCATTGAAGGCCGCAACAACTTCTGTTACCGGACGTAAAACAAAGCTGGTCGATCCACCGGTAGCGTTGGTAATTTCACCAGCTCCGGCACCGGCGGTTGGATTGCGTACCGCGACCTGGGTCGTTTTGGCACCATACCCATTCTTGCCATGTGAAAGAATCACAACGACTGCGTTGGGCGTTGTCGTGACCAATGCCGTCCCGGCGGCGTTCAGTTCTTGAATCGTCAAGGCCGCGCTCGGCGCAGCAAGCTGGTTGATATCAAACGCAGTGCCTACGGTTCTGGAAGACCAGTTTCTTGCAACCGGGGCGAAGCCGTTGGCAACACGATAAGTAAAGTAGTTACCCCAGCCATCCAAACCTGTGTCGCGTGGGATGCCGAGTGTTTGCCATGGAACGATGCCGTAACCATTGGCGGCAGCGGCATTGCAAGGCGATATTTCTGTCCCGGTGGCAACCGCAGCAGCGTTATCAGGACACGGTAGCCTGCCGTTGGTACGCAGAAAGCCGATCAACGCCAGCTTGATCCGTTCCTGTTTCGATTTGGTTTCGCTGTAAGCAGTATTGTCCAGATTTGCCGTGAGCATTTTCAGGCCCATGCTCATGGCGATGCCCATCAACAGCACGACTACCGCCATTTCGGCCAGGGTAAAGCCGGCCGCCCGGCCACGTGCCAAAGGCTTCGAAAATGCAGGCAAGCTGTGGCGTTTCATGGGGTGCTGTGACGGGTCAGTTTCTTAAGCATTTTAGGCCTCTGGCGCTTGCTGAATAAGCGTGACTAGCTATAAACAAAGGAGTGCATTAAAGCCCGTGATGGGCTTTGACTGCAAGACAAAGGGCATCCGAAGATGCCCCTTTCATCGATTTGTCAATTGACCACCTATATCTTTTTGCAGACTGTGACCCACGGGTTAGCACTTGCATCTACATACACAGCGGCTGGAAGCTGTGCTACAGCGGTCGGTGCAGTGTTTTGGGCAGCCGCTGCAGCATCTGCATGAATTTTCCCGGTGCCCGGACGGCCGTCGTCCAGTTGACGATCTAGTTGTTCTGCGGCTTTTGGCGGCAGACTGGCGCAGAATACCTGCACACCAGCACCAAAACCCATGACATCTACGGTCGAGCCAAAACCATAATTAGATCCGAATGGTGTTTGCTCAGGTGTGTAAGACCTCGCAGCGGTCGTCATGTCACCAGAAACCAAACCTGATGCCCGCAAGTGTTGCCAAACATAACCGGCTTCCACATTACCACCAGTTAACACCTGCGCCAAGGTAGCGGTAATCGTGCCATTTCCACCACCTGCATTAGCAGGCGCCGCACCACCAACAGCCGTGGTCCACCGCGTAGCGGCATTGGGGTCATCGCCTGGCACATACCGGTAACGGTCTTTGTACGTGTCGTAGGCCGCACCAATGTTGTTGAAGTCGTTCACCACGCGCTTGATCTTGGATTGGTCAATCAACTCCTGCCCCTTGAGCACTCCCCCCAGCAGCAGACCAATAATGACCAGCACAATGGCGATTTCGACCAATGTGAAACCCGACTGACGGGTCAAACTGCGATGATTCATAGGTATTCCTTGACGTTGAACATGAGGTCGAGCCCACCATGGATTCGATGCCCTTGGAAACAAATGTAAACGTTTTGTTCGCCGCTACACAGTGAAATTTATTTACGGTGCCCCGGCAAGGATGCGCAGCGTGAAGCTCAAACCACCCGTGACGGGGGCGGCCTGCAAATCACCACCCGCCTCGCGCAGGCTTTGGCGGGCCTGGTACAAGCCCAACCCAAGGCCGCCCGGGCGACCACTGGCAAAGGGCTCAAATAGTTTTTCTGGAGCAATTTGATCGGCCTCTGTTGGCCAAGGGCTGAGCAACTGAATTTCAGCCATGGCTTTGGCGTCAGGGCTGGCGGGCAGCATTTGCAGGCGCAGCAGCAGCTTGGCTTGTGGCGCAGCGCGCCAATTGGGGGCCAGGTTAGAGAACAGGTTGTCCAGCGCGCGCGCCAACAGGCTCTTGGCGATCCAGCCCTGCGCTTGGCCCGACAGCTCAACCTCCAGGCCGGCCAAATGGGCCGCATTGACTGCCACCTGCCCCAAATCAACCCGGCCAGGGGTGTCGTCCACCGGGTGTTGACCCAGCGCGCTGATCAAACGTTGAGCGCGTTCTTGCGCCAGCGGGGCGTTTTTTTGCAGGCGCCGGGCCAGGTACAACAACTCGGGGTCAGTGCCACAAGCCGTCAAATCGGTACCGACCCAGTTCACCCATTGCGCCATATTGCGCATATCGTGCTGCAAATACAGTGACAAGCGAGCCCGCTCGGCCAGCGCTGCCGACAGCGCCTCGGTACGGGTGCGTAAGCTGGTTTCCAGCAGCAAGGCCAAAACACGTGCCAATTGTTCGGCCAATAACCAGCGCTCGCCCGCCCCTTCAAGATGGGTCAGTTGCAGGGTCAAATGAACATCAGCTTCGCTGTTGATTTCAAAAAACAACTCTGGAGGATGATGCGGCACAACCCACCAGCCCGCCTTGCCTTGCAGTACAGTATCGATCGGGCTGCCAAACCAGTCGCCCGTGATGCGCAACCGCGCCCAGCCTGCTTGTGACAAAGAGGGCCAGGCAGCTTTGGCAATGGCCAGGGGCTCCAGGTTTCGCCCGCCAATTTTCAGCAAGGCCTGTAAATACTGGCTATGGCGACGCAGTCCGCGAATCAGCAACAAGCTGATCAGCAGCATGGCACCCCCTACTAACACCATCGCCAGCGCCAGGCTAGTCAGGACGCTGAATACCATATTTGTTCAGGTAATAGTAAACATGTTCACGTGCCAGCCCCAATTGCCGGGCCGCCTCTGCCACGTTGTAGCCGGTGCCTGCCAATACCCGGCGCACCAGTTGCTCCTCGGCCTGAGAAGCGGCTTCCTTGGGGCCTTCGCCGACGCGGGTGGTCAGGTTCAGGCGCGCCTCGCCCAATTGGGACAAATGACTTTCCTGGCGTACAAACATTTGTGCCCGATTGACGGCGCTCAGAATAGTCGCCATGGCGGCGGGCTTGACCAAAAAATCAAATGCCCCAAAACGCACCGCTTGTAACGCTGCCGCCTGTTCGTCTTGCCCGGTCAGCACGATGACCTTGCAGCCAGGGCGGCGTTGCAAGGCAAGCTCCAGCAACGCCAGGCCTTCAGACATGCTGCTGGCGTGCGGCGGCAGCCCCAGGTCAAGCAGCAGTAACGCTGGCGGCTGGTCAGACAGCAAAAAACGGCTGGCTTGTACGCGGTCATGGGCGCATTGAACATAAAAACCAGCATCTTCAAGCGTACTGGCCAGATAAGCGCACAGCGCCTCGTCATCTTCGACCACCAAAACCGTCAGCACGGAGCTGGTGCACGGGTCTGGCAGGGGTGCGTCGTCAGTCATCGCCACCGGTCAATCGGGACAACATCGGCAATACGGCAATGGCAAAACCGACGAACAAAAAACCAAACCCCGTCACCACCCGGATCAACACCCACTCTGACGGCGTGTCGGGGCTGACGGCCAGCATGGCATAACCGCAAAGCAAGATGCCAAGTCCGATGATCACCGTCACGCGGCGCCGGACCAGCCGGGCACGATGGCGCCGGGCAAGCAGTTCATGTTGACTATGAAACATGACAGTTGTCACCTACAAAAAATTCAAAGTAACACACTAGCGCTTCATCGAGTATCTTGGTGGATCACTGTGCCAGGTGCCACCACATCACTGCGCTGTTGCGTGGTGAGATTGAGGGTTTCACCAACACGAAGGGGTTGGCCATTCACCATAATCCCAGCGCCAGAAATAGTGGCGGCGCCATTGATGGCTGGGACCGGTTGATTTTCAGCCACCGGCTGGCCATTGATCCAGGCGCTGCCCAATCCACCTCGACGCTTGACAATACCGTTGACATACACCAGCGCGGGCGCCGCGTCAGTTGGGTCACCTGAACGCGCTTGATCGATATGGCGACGCTCAGTGGCTGAATAAAACAGAGTCCCAACCTGAGTTTCTGACCTGGGTAACAGTTCTGCCGCCTGAGAAAACCCAAGCCACAAGCTGCCCAATAAGCCAACCCCGAAGAGGGTGATTTCATAACGATTTCTGAACCACATATGGACTAGTGTGCAAGGGCAAACTGGGGAAAATAAATACAAAGTTTATCAAGCCAAACAGTGTGAACAAGCGCTATTTAACGTAAAAGGACAGGTTGTCATACCGGGCCACGACCCGGCATCCATGAATTTGGACGCACTGGATTGCGGGTCGGGGCCGGCAATGACAGCCATTTTTATGCTTCGGGGTGGCTTTGCTGCCATGGCTGTTAGGAAGCCACTTGGCTTGGCTTGCTGTCTGGCACGCTAAAAAAGCGCAGCGTGCAGCGGGCCTTCAATCCGGTATCAGTGGGACTGCCCAAACTGCAAGCCTCGACCCTGAAAAAACCTTTGACATGCGTGCGGTAATCATTCAAAAAGGTCAATAGGTCTTCTTCATGGCTGTTGTTGAGCTCAAACTCAAGATCGTGCGTCTGGAGCCCGGCATCAGTCGGGGTCGGCGCATCGGGGGCAGCTACAGCCACGGCTTGCGGTGTTTTCAAGGTGTAGCTCAACCCAAGCGCCGCCAGACCCAGACGTTGCTTGCTGGCTGCGAGCTGTTCAACCCAGCCTTCGCGGTCAGCGTCACCGATCAGACCTTGCTGACGCAATTGGTTAAAGCGGCTGGTTTTGGTTTGCAGGTTCATCAGGTCATCTTGTTTCATGACCAAAACGCTTTGCAAGGCAGCC
>JAQTSL010000225.1 GCA_028711355.1 Rhodoferax sp. | reverse complement strand
GGTCGCCTGGGACTTTCTCGCCGACGCAGTTTATGAACTGCTGAATGCCGACGTGCCGGAATCGCGCATCGGTAGTTTCATCGGCAACCCGGCCTTGTGGAAAAAAATGGCGAAGTTGAAAAGCGGCATCACGAACGACAATTCGCCGTTGGCACCATCGCCGGAAATTGCCCGCATTCCGAAAATCTGGACCACAGCGATACCGGCCGCGACCGGCGTCATTGCCGATTGGGGTGATGTGGTCATGGGCATACGCCAAGGGATTACGGTCAAACTGCTGGATCAAAGTTTCATGGGCAGCAATCTCGACCTGGCACTGCTCTGCTACTCCCGCCTGGACTTCGGCGTGACTCGCCCGGTTTCGATCTGCACGGTAGAAGGCATTACGAGCTAATGAAAACGTCCGCCCTGGCTTCCGTGGCCGGGGTGGACGCATCCATTCAGGAAACATCACATGACAGAAATTGAAGCTAAAGAACGTTGCAACCGCTTAGGCCTTCGCAACCTGACCGACAAAGACCTGCAACGCTATGAAGAACCAGACGATGACCGGCAACCTGGCTGACGCAATCCAGCACATGCAGAGGCAAGCCAAGGCAACAGGTCAAGGCAAGGGCAGCAGCACAGCCTGGCCCGTCCTGACAAGCCCTAGACCGCACTGCCCCCATCGCATCTCTGGAGGTTTGATGCAGGGGACCGCGCAATAGCCCTTTTATTCACACGGCCAGATCAGAAAAACGGTTTTTTTAGAGTTGACCAGCCGCGCGCGGGTTTTCCTTGGCCGCGTGCTACAGTTCAACCGGGCTAACGCCCCCGCGCTTGTCCTCCCTTAGCGCGGCTCGCAAGAGATTCAGCCCGGCCTTACCGCCGGGTTTTTTGTGCCAAGAACCGGCGTGAGGCTGGGTGGTGTCGTCGTTGATGCAACGCAACAAAAAAACAGAATTACGTACATCCATCAGGGTTTTTCTTACTTTAAATGCCATCCTTGTATATACAATGACACAATGCAAAACTTGATTGTGTCATCCGCCGTACTGATAAAACTCAGAGACAAGCACAGCATCACCGTTCGAGAAGTTGAGCAATGTTTTGAAAACAAATGTGGACTTTATGTTGAGGACGAACGCGAAGACAACCGAACCAATCCAGCCACACTAACCTTTATTGCGCCAACCAGTCAAAACAGATTGCTCAAGGTAGCTTTTATTTTTCTAGACGGTAATGTGCACATCAAAACAGCATTCGAGCCTGATGCACAGGATATTGCGTTTTATGAAAAGCACGGCAAATAACCATCAACATGGAGTTTTTATGAACAAGAAATCAACAATTGCAGGAACGGCTGAAGCCTGGGAAACTGGCGAGCTTGGAAGGTCTGATGCTCATGTCAGAAAGACCGCCGTTGAGGTTGCAGACAAAATTGATGAGGCGTTGGGATTGCAAGCAATTTCAATCCGGCTTCCAAAGGCGACGATTGACACGTACAAGCAGATCGCAGAAATGCATGGCGTTGGTTATCAGCCACTGATGCGAGACGCCATTTGCAGATGGGCTGAATCTGAATTGAAAATGCTTTTAATCGGAGCTGTTGAGAGTCAACGAACCGCATCAAAGGCAAAAAAGGCAACAAAGCAAGAGCATGTAATCCAGAGTGAACCTATGCCGATGAAAAAAGCAGCATAAGTAGCAAAGCATTGCTCCACATCAACCGCCCATCGAGGCGGTTTTTTTACGCCCACCATTTTCGTGACCGTTGCGAAACCTGCCCTAAGTGCATCTAAGTGACCACCCACGGCATTCTGCAAAAGTAGGTTATGTCGGTTTGTTTGCCCGGACTGGCGCAATGTTGCAGTGTGGTGCTGCGAAACAAATCAATTCGCGATATGGGTAAAAACGTGGGTAAAAGCTAATTTTTTACGTTTTTCATAGGGGAACTGGCGGAGAGGGAGGGATTCGAACCCTCGGATGGGTTACCCCATCGCCTGATTTCGAGTCAGGTACATTCGACCACTCTGCCACCTCTCCGCGACTCGAAGGCGCGATTGTACAGGCGCTTACGCGGCGCTTTTATCGCTTTTTGCCTGGGCTTTGGCCTCGCGCAGCGCCAGCAGCGCCAAGTCCACGTCAGCGCTTGAAGCGCCCTCAGCAAGCGCGACCTGTGCGCCCAAATCGATCAGCGCAACAGCACCTTGCTGCTGCAATGCGCCGATACTTTGCGCCGCGTCTTTGGGCGAAGCATACGCTGCGCTTTGCAGCAGCAACTTACCGTCTGCGTCCTGCAACTTGAAGTAAAACTGCCCGTCTTTTTCTCGGTACTGCTTGAACAGTGGCAGCGCCATTTTGGCGGCCTTCACATTGGCACTGGCCTGCGCCCGCAGGTCACGCAAACCCACGGCGTGGCGCAGTTTTGTCATGAACGGTGTGGCAATGGCGCGCGCTTTGGCGGCACCAGCGTCCAGAATAGCTTCGATCTTGGCTGGGTCGGCCAGCAGCGCTTCATAGGCCGCGCGCATCGGGGCCATTTCACGGTCAATGCGCTCAAACACCATAGCCTTGGCATCGCCCCAGGCAATGCCGTTGGCGTAGGCTTGTTGCAGTGCGCGGGTCTCGTCTGCCGTGGCAAATGCCTGGTAAATCTGGAACAGGGCAGAGCCTTCTATCGCTTTGGGCTCACCGGGTGCCTTGCTGTCGGTGACGATACTGTTGATGAGCTTTTGCAACTGCGCGCGCGGCGCAAACAAGGCAATGGTGTTGTCGTAGCTCTTGCTCATCTTGCGGCCGTCCAGGCCGGGCAAGGTGGCGACAAAGTCGTCAATGGCCGCTTCAGGCGCCACGAAGTGCTCGCCGTAGCGATGGTTAAAACTGGCGGCCATGTCGCGCGCCATCTCGATGTGCTGCACCTGGTCGCGCCCAACGGGCACCTGGTGCGCGTTGAACATCAAAATATCGGCACCCATCAGCACCGGGTACATGAACAGGCCCACATTCACGTCGGCATCGGGGTCAGTCCCGGCTGCCGTGTTTTTATCGACCGCTGCCTTGTAGGCATGGGCGCGGTTGAGCACGCCCTTGCCCAGCACGCAGCTCAGCAACCAGGTGAGTTCGGGGATTTCAGGGATGTCAGACTGGCGGTAAAACACCACCTTGTCAGGGTTCAGGCCGCAGGCCAGCCAACTGGCGGCAATCTCCAGCGTACTGCGCTGGATGCGCGCCGGGTCGCCAACCTTGATCAGCGCGTGGTAGTCGGCCAGAAAATAAAAGCTTTGCACACCCGGGCGCAGGCTGGCCTGCACCGACGGGCGAATCGAGCCCACGTAGTTGCCCAGGTGCGGCGTGCCCGAGGTGGTGATGCCGGTTAAAAAACGATCAATACGCATGAGAAAAAAATTACATCAAGAGAAAAAACAGAGAACGGCACTCGATTCGATTGTCATTGCGTCCCCGGATCAAGTCCGGGATGACAATGGCAGGGATTGCAAAGTCAGAGATTGCAAAGTCAGGATTCATTGCTTCAGCTCACCAGCATGGCCAGCGGTGTCAACAACAGATTGATCAATTTGAAAGTCAGGCCCATCAGCGGGCGCAGCCACAGGTTGCTGACCACACCGGCCAGCACCAGCGCCATGACGATGAAGAAGCCGTAGGGTTCAATGCGCGACACGGCCATGGCCTGGCGGTAGGGCAGCAGCCCCACCAGAATGCGGCCGCCGTCCAGCGGGGGCAGAGGGAACAGGTTAAACACAAACATCACCACATTGACCAGTATGCCGCCTTGCGCCATTTCCACAAAAAACGGCTCGCTGATGTTTGCGCCCTGCATCAAATACAGCAGCACGCCCCAAAAGAGCGCCTGCACAAAATTGGCGCCTGGCCCGGCCAGCGCCACCCAGACCATGTCTTGCTTGGGGTGGCGCAGCTTGCCAAAGCGCACCGGCACCGGCTTGGCGTAGCCAAACAAAAAAGCACCCGAGGTGGCAATGTACAGAATCAGCGGCATCAGGATCGTGCCCATCGGGTCGATGTGCTTGATCGGGTTAAGCGTGACGCGGCCTTCCACGTAGGCGGTGTTGTCGCCAAAGTGCAGCGCGGCGTAGCCGTGCGCCGCCTCATGCAGGGTGATCGACAGCAGCACCGGTATCGCGTAGATAGCGACGGTCTGAATCAGTTGGGCAATGTCCATGCGTTAATCAATTGGAGAGTGGTGGGGGCGGGAGGTTACAGGCCCAGCAAAGCCAGATCGCCGCGGCCTTGGCGCACGATAACAGGCTCGCTACCGGTCAAGTCAACCACGGTGGTTGGCTCACGCGGGCAGGCGCCAGAGTCAATCACCGCGGCGATACGGCCATGGTAATGTTCACGGATTTCATCGGCATCGTTGAATGGATGTGGTTCGCCGGCAGCTATTAAGGTGGTAGCTAGCAGCGGTTGATCATAAAGGGCTAGCAGCTCTTGCAGCACTTTGTGGTCGGGCACGCGCAGGCCAATGGTCTTGCGTGACGGGTGACTCAGGCGGCGCGGCACCTCTTTGGTAGCCTGCAGGATGAAGGTGTAGGCCCCGGGCGTGGCGGCTTTGAGGCGGCGGTACTGCTGGTTGTCCACCTGTGCGTAGTTGGATAGTTCCGACAGGTCGCGGCACAGCAGTGTCAAATGGTGCTTGTCATCGACACCCCGGATGCGGCGCAGCTTGTCGGCCGCAGCCTTGTCGTCCAGATGGCACACCAGCGCATAACTGGAGTCGGTTGGCACTGCCAGCACCTCACCGCGGTCCAGCAAGGCGGTGGCCTGTTTGAGCAAGCGCGGTTGCGGGTTGTCGGGGTGAATTTCAAAAAGCAGCGGCATGGTCTTATTGTCGCTTGCCAGTTGCTTCGCGGATCGACAACAGGGCATTGCCGATACCGCTGGCGGCGATCACCGCAATGCCCAGCCAGGCCAGCAGGTCGGGTACGTGGCTGAAAGCCGCCCAGCCCAGCAGTGTGGCAAAGGCAATCTGGGTGTAGAGGTAAGGTGACAACACCACCGCGCTGGCGCGGTTGAAGGCGCGAATCAGCATCAGGTGGCCAAAGGTGCCAAAAAAACCCAGCGCAATGAACCACGGCCAGTGGTCCAGCAGTGCCTGCGTGTCCCAGGCAAACAGCACCACCGGGGTCATCACCAGCGCGCCCACCAGCCCGGTGTAAAAGTGGGTGGTGTAGGGGTTTTCGTCGCCGCTCAGGCGGCTGGTGAGCACCTGAAACCAGCCGTAGGTGCCCACCAGCAGCACCGGAAACAGCAGCGCCCAGCCAAACACCTGGCCACCCGGACGCACCACCAGCAGCACACCAGCCAGCCCGACGGACATCAACAGCCAGCGCAGGTGGGCGACGTGGTTTTTCAGCGTCCAGGCCGCCAAAAGCGTGGCCACCATGGGGGTGAGCATCACCATGGCGGTGAACTCGGCCACCGGCAGGTACTTCAGGCCAAAAAAAGAACACAGGCTGGTGCACAGCAGCAAGCCGCCGCGCAGCATCTGAAAACGCGGATTGGGGGTGGCAAACAGCCCGGTTTTCTGCACCGGGAAACGCAAGCCAAACGTGGTCACCGCCTGGAATGCATAGCGAAACCACAGCAGCATCAGCACCGGGGCCAGTTGCGTGATGTGGCGGGTGGCGGTGTCCAGAATGGCAAACGACAGCGTGGCCACCATGATCAGCAAAATACCGCCACCCTGGTGGCTGCGCCAGTAACTCATTCCTTCAAAAAGAAGCGACCGGCGCGCGCTGGATGCGCTCTTGCAGCAGCGTCCAGACCGGCGTGAGCTGCGCGGGCAGCGCGGGCAGGGTGCCCAGGTCGGTGCGACTCTCGTCGGGGCTGTGAAAGTCGCTGCCGATCGAAGCCGCCAGGCCCAGTTCGGTGGCCAGGCAGGCGTAGCTAACAGCTTCGGCCGCAGAGTGGCTGCCGGTGACCACCTCGACGCCCAGGCCGCCGTGGCCGATAAACTCGGTAAACAGCGCAAATTCTTGGTTGGCGCTGAACTTGTAGCGCGCCGGGTGCGCCAGCACCGCCACGCCACCGGCGTCGCGAATCCAGGTAACGGCCTCTTTGAGCGTGGCCCAGCGGTGTTCCACGTAGCCGGGTTTACCTTCAGTCAGGTATTTTCGAAACACCTCGTAGGTGTCTTTGCAGACACCGGTTTCCACCATGAAGCGGGCAAAGTGC